>JAIJLI010000238.1 GCA_022722495.1 Dialister sp.
CGAGATGGGGCATGCCAGCGGTATAGCGTGCTATGTTGAATAGTCCGACGCTATCGATATTCCAACACTTTCATGCAATACCGCTACGTAGCCCCCTCATCTCACTTCGTTCGAAATGGCGTCTCACTGGATTTTCGTGTCGCTTCACTCCTAAAAATCCAGTTCGCTTGCACAACCCCATCGGGGGTGCTCCCCCGATGGGGAGCCAAGAACGTTCTTCCGCTTAACTTAATAGCATTCCCTAGAGGGGAATGCTGCGATACGAGAATACCATCTTCTAAAAAAGGCGGCGAAGCCGCCACCTCTACCCTCTACCCTGAACCAAATGAAAGCAAAGTAAACAGGAGCTGTGAAGAAATGAGGATTCATTTCTTCACAGCTCCTTTATTTTTCTTCCTCTTTTCTCAGGCTGCGTGGTAAAATAAAAAGAAAATTCAGAAATGAGGAGACACCATGAGAGACGACGAGGCGGATTCCCTGGTGAGGCTGGGGAAGGATTATCTTCATATACGAAACTACGATAAAGCGATGGAGTATCTGGGGCATGCCGTGATGCTGGGCAAGACGAATGCGGTGCGTGATCTCTATGCGCTCGGCAAGCATTTCCTGGCAGAGAAAAACTACAAGAAGGCAGAGGAGGCTTTTCAAATGCTGGCTGATCGCGGACATGGGGAAAGCTGTCTCATACTTGGAGAGATGTGTGAGAAGGGTCTTGGCCGCCAGCGGGATTATCAGGCGGCCTTTGGCTTCTATAGCGAAAGCTTCCAGCAGGGAGTCGACCGGGGGGCATACCGGGCAGGGATGCTCATGCGTGAGGATGCGCTTCGGGTGGTCGAGGTGCGAGATATCGCACTCACCTGGCTGGAAGAGGCGATCAAGGCGGGTATCTATGAAGCATATGCGGCGGTCGGGGATCTTTACAGCGAGCATTTCACGGTGGGCTCGACGCCGCGAGATGATCAGGAGGCATTTTCCTGGTACATGAAGGGGGCGATGCGCGGCGATGCGCTGTGCCTCTTTCGTGTGGCGGTGTGCTTCGCCGAGGGCTATGGAACGAAGCCGGATATCCCGCGTGCGCTTCGCCTCTATCGGCAGGCGGCGGATGCCGGGAGTGCGCTTGCCTGCAGGCAGCTTGGGGAGATGTATGCGGCTGGTATTCACGTGCATCGTGAGATCCGAAGGGCGCTTACGTGGTTTCTTCGCGCCTATGAGCTGGGGGATCAGGGAGAGAAAAGAGCGGCTGCGGTAGGGATGCTGGGCGTGGTGCAGGCGTATATCGATACGCCGCGCTATGAGGAGGTCGAAGAGCTTCTCTATTCCTTTTTGAAGAAGCTTCATGCGGCGGGGGATACGAGCTGTCTCTTCGCACTGGCAGACATTGAGCGACGCCGGGGAAGGATGGATCTCTATCTGAAGGATCTGGAGATGGGGATGCAGGCAGGGCATGACAGCTGCCGTGAGCGCTGGGTGCAGTACTATATGAATGAAGTGGTGACGGAGCTGCGGGTACTGGAGCCGATATTTGACGAGCTTGCCGAAAGGCGGGGCGAGAGAAGGTTCTTCGATGATTATCTTGCGCATACGAGGCATGCGGCTTCTTGCTGCGAGAAGGCGGCAAAGGCGGGCAGCCCGGAGGCATGGGCGCTCCTTGCGTATCTCTATCTCTACCATGGCGCGGATATCGGGAAGAGAAATGCGGATTTTCTGGAGGCTGCGGCGAATGGAAGAAATGCACGGATCATGGATATGGATCTCTTTCTGTGGACGTACTTTGCAGGTCCCTCCGGAGAGGAGCAGGGAGAGCTTCATCACGAGAATCCTTTGAAGGCGTTCTGGTTCGCGCAAAAGATGGCAAAGAAGCGGAATGAGGATTTCTATGAAGTGCTGGCGGATTACTATCGACGCGGATATGGGACAGAGTCGAATCCCCAAATGGCGGAACGGTATCTGGATAAAGCGGCTAAAGTGAAAGAAAAGGGGAAAAGGAAATGACATTTACATCTTATATCGATCAAGTCAGAGCGGAAAGACCGCTTGTGCATCACATCACGAATTATGTGACGGTCAATGACTGTGCGAATGCCTGTCTTGCGATCGGCGCATCGCCTGTCATGGCCGATGCGGTGGATGAAGCGGAGTCGATGGTCTCCATCGCGCAGTCGCTGGTGCTGAATATCGGGACGCTGAATGTGACGAAAGTCGAAGCGATGATGGTGGCAGGCCGCAAGGCGAATGCGCTCGGTATTCCGGTTGTTTTTGACCCTGTCGGCGTGGGGGCGACGCCTTTCAGAAACCGTATGGCGGCTGAACTCATGCGTCAGATCCGGATGGCGGTCGTGAGAGGAAATATTTCTGAGATCTGCTCTCTGGGAGGAGAGGCAGTGCGGACCAAGGGGGTCGACGCGGGCCATGCAGATGCCAAGGTCGCGGAAGAGGTCGCTTCGATGCTGGCGAAGAAATGGCATGCGACGGTCGTCATCAGCGGCAAGACGGATATCATCACAGATGGGAAAAGGGTCATGCATATCCGCAACGGCTGCCCTGAGATGTCGGATATCACGGGTTCTGGCTGCATGTGTACCACACTCGTCGGTGCGTTTGTCGGTGCGCATCCGGAGGATCCCTTCGGCGCCTCTGCCGCGGCGATGCTCTCGATGGGGATCGCGGGCGAAAGAGCCTGGAGATCATACGGGCATCAGGGGCTTGGCCATTTCCACATGGGCATCCTGGATGAGCTTGGCAGCATGAGCGCCTCTGTCATGGAAGCGGAGGGCAAGTATGACATCCTTTGATCTCACGCTCTACCTCGTGACTGACCGGCGTATGCCCAAAGAAGGATTTGAAACTGTCGTCGAAGAGGCGATCCGGGGCGGCGTGACGCTCGTGCAGCTTCGTGAAAAGGAAGGGGATACGGGTCTGCTCTACGAACGGGCGCGCAGGCTGAAGGAAGTGACGGACCGCTATCATATCCCTCTCATCATCGATGACCGCATCGACATCATGCTGGCGGTGGATGCGGCGGGCGTTCATGTGGGACAGAGCGATATGCCGGCGGCCATCGCAAGGCAGATGATCGGGCCGGATAAGATCTTGGGCGTCTCAGCTGCCAATCTCACCGAGGCGCTGAAGGCAGAAGCAGACGGCGCAGACTACCTCGGTGTCGGTGCGATGTATCCTACGAAGACGAAGACGGATGCGGACTTTACGACCAGAGAGACGCTGGAGGCGATCAAGCGCAGCGTCCATATCCCCGTCTGTGCCATCGGCGGCATCAATGAGAAGACCATCCCTGACTTCAAAGGAAGCGCGATCAACGGCTTCGCCATCGTCTCTGCCATCATGGCGAGCGAAGAGCCAAAGGCAGCCGCGGAAAAGCTGAAACGGATGATCGGGCAGACGCTTGGGGCAGAATGAGGGGAATGATATATTAGGGAAACGCTGATTCAATCGCAGAGTCGGCTTCTACAAAAATTTTGACGCATAGCTTCGTCAAAGCCTTCCTTACGGGAATACCGTCAGCCAAAATGGCGGCGCTCGGGTGCTTTCGTAAATCGCCTGCTTGAGACGCTCCTTCCCACTCTCTTTCATACCGCCAGTGCCCTATCCGCCCCTTCGGGGCACCTTCCCCTCGAGGGGAAGGCTGGCGATACGGGAATACCGTCATCTAAAATGCAGCGAAGCCGCTACCACAACCTTGAACCCTGAACCTTGAACCCTCTTTCGCCCAATCAAGGGGCGCCCCGCCCGCGGGCGAACTCCTAATTCTATTACCTCTTGACCTGTACTACAGAGTAGTATAAAATAAGGTTTGATATTGACTTTATATTCGATAGGAAAGGCCGATCTGCCCTTGGGTAGATTCAGAGGAGGATGCAGAGTGAAGTATTTTTTGATTGGTTTGACAATGGTTGTTTCCTTACTGGTGATCGTAGTCGTCGTAGCTCAGGAATCCAAGCAGGCGGGAATGGGCTCGGCCATCGGCGGCGGTGCTGAAGGCGCTGTTGGCGGCAAAACCAGAGGTAAGGATGCTGTACTCTCCAAGTTCACGGTGGTATTTGGCATTGTCTTTGCTGTGCTTTGTCTCGTGCTTGGAAGATATATGAATACTTTCTGATGAAAAGGGGCTTGCATAGAAGC
>JAIJLI010000239.1 GCA_022722495.1 Dialister sp.
TCATGACGCCGATACGCCCGATAAACATGGCGACCATGATGACGATTTTACAGGGGATATTCCACTCCGTCGTGAGTCCCATCGAGAAGCCAACGGTGCTGAAGGCGGAGACAGCTTCGAAGAGGGCATCCTCAAAATCGAAGTGGGACGCAGGCTCTAAGAGGAAGACCATCATCGCAGTGAGGAAGGTCAGTACCGTCGCCAGTGTAAAAACGTTCGATGCTTTCACCAGACATTCCGGATCGACCCGTTTATGGAAGATGACCACATCTTTTCTCCCGCGGATCCATGACCAGAGCGAGAGCAGAAGAAGTCCGATGGTAGTCGTGCGGATGCCGCCTGCGGTCGAGACAGGCGCCGCTCCGATGAACATGAAGAGCATGATGATAAGCCCAGTCGCATTGTTCATGGCGTGGATATCAAAGAGAGTGAAGCCTGCCATGCGGGAAGAGATCGACATGAAGAAGGCACTCTGCCACTTTTCGGCCGTGCTGAGATGTCCCAGCGTCGCCGGATTATTGCCCTCCAAAAGAAAATAAACGATAACGCCCAGCGGGATCAGTATCATTTCCATGACCAGAATGAATTTGCTGTTCAGAGTCAGTGCGCTCCACCTATGGTGCTTCAAAAGATCATCCAGCGCGATGAAGCCTACGCCTCCCAGAAGCATCGAGATACAGACAACGGTACTGACTAGCGGATTGGCCGCCATTCCGGCGAATCCGACATCATTTCCCATGATATCCATACCGCAATTCGTGAAGGCAGAGACCGCATGCCAGTAGCCCTGATAAATGCCGATCCATCCATTCTGTGTGAAGAAATAGGCCGCAAGGATGGTACCGGCACAAAACTCTATAGAGAGCGTCATCAGGATGATCTTCCGCACCAGCATCACCATACCAGACGGTGTCTGCAGATTGAAGGAATCCCGGATAAGGAGCCTCTCCTGCAGGCGGATCTTCCGCCCCCGGGAGATGCCGACCATGGCCATCATCGTCATGATCCCCAGACCGCCCACCTGCATCAGAAAGAGCACGACCAGCTGCCCGAAGACGGTAAAGTCAGTCTTCAGATCAAACATGCTCATCCCCGTCACGCTGACGATACTGACAGACATGAAGAGCGCATCCAGGAAGGAGACTTCCTTCGTTCCTGTCTGCGAGATGGGCAGCATGAGGAGAAGCGCCCCAAACAGCATGAACGCTGCAAAACCACCACAGATGAGGACGCCTCGATGAAGCTGGCTCAGCGCGTTAAATAATTTTCTCATCATGAAGTGCCTCTCCCATTGTAAAAGCGAATCATCCAAGGATCCGCAGCTATCTGTCACCAGTGACGATCCACCGGCCGCCCATAAATACATTCTCCTTATTATACTATGCCCGCAAAAGAATTGACAGGGAACGCACACAAGTAAAAAGAGAAGTCCTATCGGCCTTCTCTTTTACTTGCAAGGAACAGCATTACGCTATTCTCTCTTTTTCATATGCTCTTCGACCTGCGTTGCTGCGATAGCCCCCAGGATATCATGGCGTGTGATGATCCCGACGAGGCGTGCCGGCGGCTGCTCGCCCGCACGCTCTACGGAAAGCTTCGCCTTTTGTACGACAGGCACCGTCTTCAGATGCTGATCCACCATGAGTGTCGTGATAGCCTCCATGTCCGTCTCCGGCGTGACACAGCGCACATCCGTCGTCATGATATCCTTCGCAGTCGTTGCGAGCAGCTTCCTGAAGGATCTCTCATACCGGCCAAAGCCGCAGTAGTACACCGTGCCGCCCAGCACGTCGACATGCGGCGGGATCTTCGGCTGCACCTTCTTGTACAAAAGATCTCCCTCGGAAACAATGCCAAGAAGCTCATTATCGTCTCCCACGACCGGGATCGCAGACACGGGATGCGTCACGAAAAGTCCCACCAGCTCCTGTACGGTCGTATCCGGTGATACCGTGAACACATACTTCGTCATAAAGTCTTTCGCTTTCAGAGATTTCATGATAAGACCTCCTTGCAGGACATACGAAAAATCGGTTCATGCTGAAACAAATGAGGAAAACACTTTCTCTATTTATATTTTAATTCTTTCGAGCCAGAACTGCAATAGGAGGGCTGGCGAAGAAGACATCAGTTCTTGAGAAATGATTTTCCCGAGAAACCTCTTTATAGATGGTACGGTTCATGCCGTATAATCTTCATCGCGCGATAGAGCTGCTCGGAGAGGATCAGTCGTGCCATCTGGTGCGTAAAAGTCATGGCACTGATAGAGATCTTGAAATCCGCCCGATGCCGGATGTTCTTCCCATTCCCATAGGGACCGCCGATCATGAAGTAGAAGTGGCTGGTCCCGGTGACCATACGCCGTGAGATCCAGTCTGCCAATCCTTTCGAGGACATGGGATCCCCTTTGAGATCAAGCAGCACCAGGCAGTCATCTCCGGAGAGATACTTCAGCATCTTCTCTCCTTCTTTCTCCATCACCCTTTCCTTCATGGCAGGAGATGGATTCTCCGGCATTTTTTCTTCATCCTGTGCGATGATCTCCAGAGGTGCGATCGGCTTCAGGCGCTTCACGTACTCCTCGATGCCCTGCCGCATCCATTTTTCTTTGATCTTGCCGATGGCAAGCAGTGTAAATTTCATAGCTCTTCCTTTTCTGCGGACCGATGCTGCAAGTGGAATGATGATCCGAGATACCGCCAAAACCCAAGGCCATGTCCATAGGACCTCTTTCTCGACAGGAAACCGCTCGTCAGATCGTTTCCTTACTTATTATTCTCCGGTGCAGCCGCAAGAAGGACATCCGCCTTGGCTTCTCTTCCCTGGTGTTCGTAGGTGATGGAGATCTTTTCTCCCGGCTTATGAGTATCGAGGATTTCCCGCATCTCCTTCATAGTATTGCACTCCTTCCCATCGATGGAAAGAATGTAGTCCCCCGGCTCAATGTCAGTCAGGCTGATCGGGCTCCTGGCCGCGATCTTCATGACGAGGACTCCCTTCTCGTGATCCCAGCTGTAACCGTAGCGGGCAGCAATGTCCTTGTCTGCTGCATACACACCAAGATAGGCGCGTGTCACTTTGCCATGGTCTATGAGCTGCGAGATGATACCCTTTGCCTGATTGATCGGGATGGCAAAGCCCATGCCTTCGACCCCTTCTTTCGCGATCTTCGCGCTATTGATCCCGACGACCTTTCCATCAGCGGTGACAAGTGCCCCGCCGGAGTTGCCCGGATTGATGGCTGCATCGGTCTGAATGAGCTTGAAACGCTGGTCGATATCATCGAGGCTTCTGTTCAGTGCGCTGATGACGCCGACCGTTACGGTTCCCTGAAATTCAAGGCCCAATGGATTCCCGATCGCGATCGCCGTTTCTCCGACCTGCAGGCCATCAGAGTCTCCCAAAGAAGCTACAGGGAGATCGTCACTGCCTTCGATCTTGACGACAGCAAGATCGGTCGACGGATCCGTCCCCACCACTTTGCCGGAAACTGTCTTTCCGGAAGAAAGCGAGACATTGACCTCCTTGCTGCCGGAGACGACGTGGTTATTCGTCACGATGTAGCCTTTCTTGTCAAAGACCACACCCGATCCTACGCTTTGCCCGACTTCGACGCGGCGGTTAAACATATCGCGGTCATATACCTTGGTCGTGATGCCAACGACCGCCGGCCCGACCTCTTTCACCGCCTGCACGATCGCTGTATTGCGGATGGCCGGCAGCTCCTGCAGCTTCTTATCCGCCCCCTGCGGTACCTGGTACGAGGAAGAAGCACCGTCCTTCTTCGGGATCGCCGGAAACTCGCCGAAGAAGCAGCCTCCCGCGCCGCCGATGACGAGCAGAGCAAGTGCTGCGGCGAAGAGCTTCATCCGTCCCTTGCGGGATCCGGTGATCTCTTTCTGCATGGCTTCCCCATGCTCTTTCAGCTGCTGATCCAAGTCTTCTCTATCCATGATGAGTACCTCTATTCATTTCTGTGAAATCTATCACTCGATCTGTCCTTTGGGTCTATCAAGCCCGCTGGAACCAACGGAAACAAGATCGCAATCCGATCCCTGCTCCCCGTCCGCCAGAGTC
>JAIJLI010000240.1 GCA_022722495.1 Dialister sp.
GGTTCAGAGGGTTCAACGGGTTCAACGGGGGTGGTGCGGCGCATCATTATAGGGAAGCGCCGCGGAGTTTTAGAATATATGATATTCACGAAAGATGAAAAACCTGTGAACCTTTTGAACCTGTTTAACCTATGAGGATTCCTATAAAGGGAAGATGGTTATTTTCTGCTTTCAATCTTTTGGGGTATCCCTTTCCCGTATCGTCTCGTCATCGAAAGCGCTTCCGATGATTCTTTCTTGCACTGCGGTCAGTATCACATAGGCACTGATACGGAAATGACGCCTCGGTACTGCGTATTTCTCCTTTCTCGCATCCTTCGTTTATCGGTCTGCAAGAAAGATTTCTCGCTTCGCTCGAAATGACGATACGGGGGCTGATGTCTTCTAGTCTCCTAGTCTAATCCCTAGTCCCTAATCCCCAGCCCCTAGTCACTTCAACCCCATAAACTTTTTCGTCCGTTCGATGACCGGGCCGAGGTACTGCCCGGTGTAGGACGCTTCCACTTTCGCGACTTCTTCCGGCGTGCCGGTGGCTACGATCTCGCCGCCCTTGTCGCCGCCTTCGGGGCCGAGGTCGATGATGTAGTCGGCAGTCTTGACGACATCAAGATTGTGCTCGATGACGACGACAGTATTTCCCTGATCCACCAGCTTCTCGAGGACGATCAAAAGCTTTCGGATGTCTTCGCTGTGAAGGCCGGTGGTCGGTTCATCGAGGATGTATAGAGTATCTCCGGTGCCGCGGCGCATGAGCTCGGTCGCCAGTTTCACTCGCTGGGCTTCGCCGCCGGACATGGTGGTGGCCGGCTGTCCCAGATGGATGTAGCCAAGGCCGACCTCCTGCAGGGTCTTCAATTTCCGCAGGATCTTGTCGTGGTTTTCAAAGAAAGGCACGGCTTCATCAATGGTCATATTCAGCACATCGGAGATGTTCTTGCCCTTGTAGCGGACTTCGAGCGTCTCTCGGTTGTACCTCGCGCCGTGGCAGACTTCACAGGGAACGTAAACGTCTGAGAGGAACTGCATCTCGATCTTGATGATGCCGTCACCGTGGCAGGCTTCACAGCGTCCGCCTTTCATATTGAAGCTGAAACGCCCCGGTTTGTAGCCGCGCATCTTAGCTTCGGAGGTCTGGCTGAAAAGCTCGCGGATGTCATTGAAAACGCCGGTATAGGTGGCCGGATTCGAGCGCGGCGTGCGGCCGATCGGCTGCTGGTCGATGTCGATGATCTTATCCACATACTCTGCGCCGTCCATGGAGTCAAAATCCCCGGCCCGGTAGGATGTATGGTTCTTGATATTCGACAGTCCCTGATAGAGGATCTCATTCACGAGCGTACTCTTGCCCGAGCCGGACTCCCCGGTGACGACGGTGAAGGCACCGAGCGGGATGGTCACGTCGATGTGCTTCAGATTGTGTTCGTGAGCGCCATGGATGGTGAGCGAGAGTCCATTTCCTTTTCTCCTCTTTTCCGGCAGCGGGATGTATTTCTCACCGCGCAGGTACTGTCCCGTGATGGAGTCCTTCACCTTCATCACGTCCTCAGGCGTACCCTCCGCGACGACGAAGCCGCCATTTTCCCCTGCGCCGGGGCCGATATCCACGACCCAGTCTGCGGTGCGGATGGTATCCTCATCATGCTCGACGACGATGAGCGTATTTCCCAGATCCCGCATGCCCTTCAGTGTCGCAAGGAGCTTGTCATTGTCACGCTGATGCAGACCGATGGACGGTTCATCCAGGATGTAGAGGACACCGACGAGTCCGGAGCCGATCTGCGTCGCCAGACGGATGCGCTGGGCTTCGCCGCCGGAGAGCGTCGAAGCTCCGCGGGAGAGTGTCAGGTAGTCGAGCCCGACATTCACGAGGAAGGAGAGACGGCTCTTCACCTCGCGCAGGATCTGGTCTGCGATGATTTTTTCCTTTTCGGAAAGCGTGACATGGTCCATGAAGTCCAGAAGGTCGATGACGGCCATGGAGGAAATCTCTGCGATATTCTTTCCGCCCACGCGGAAAGCGAGGCTCTCGGGCTTTAGGCGCGCCCCATGGCAGACGGGACATGGCTTTTCGATGAGGTAGTTCGAGAGCGTTTCCTTCATCTTCTCTGTCCACGCCTCTTCATAGCGCCGCTTCGTCATCGGGACGATGCCTTCGAAGGGACGCTCATAGGACTTTGTGATGCCTTCGGGGCTGGTGTACTGGAAGGAGAGAAGCGCTGTGCCGCCGTTTTCAAACTCTGCCTTTGCCTGATCCGGCAAGTCATCATAGCATGCGTCCATGGTGAGGCCATAGGATTTCAGGAAGGCATCGAGCAGCTTGTAGAGCCAGGTCTCCTTGTTGTAGGGAAATGGCTGAATCGCACCCAGACGGAAGGGGATCGTGTGATCGGGCAGGATGCGATGGAAATCCGCCTCCAGCGAAGCGCCGAGGCCCATGCAGGCGGGGCAGGCGCCGAAGGGATTATTGAAGGAGAAAATGCGCGGCTCCGGCTTTGGCAGGGAAATCCCGCAGTCCGGGCAGGAGAAGTGCGTGGAAAAGACCATATCCTTCCCGCCGATGATGCTTCCCACCATCATGCCATCTCCCAGCTTCAGCGCAGCCTCCACCGAGTCTGTCAGGCGGCGCACGATGCCGTCCTTCACGATGATGCGGTCCACCACCACCTCGATGGTATGCTTCTTATTTTTCGCAAGCTCGATGTCATCGGATAGGGAGAGGACGTCCCCATCCACGCGGACGCGGACATACCCCTCCTTGCGGAGCTCTTCCAAGAGCTTTTTATGCGTCCCCTTCTTCGCGACAGCGACCGGCCCAAGGAGCATGAGCTTCGTCCGTTCCGGAAGGGCAAGGAGCGCATCGACGATCTGATCCACCGTCTGCCGCTGGATCGGCTTGCCGCAGTGCGGACAGAAGGCACGGCTCGCATGTGCATACAGCATACGAAGGTAGTCATGGATCTCCGTCACTGTACCAACCGTCGATCGCGGGTTATGGCTGGTGGATTTCTGATCGATGGAAATCGCCGGCGAAAGCCCTGCGATCTTATCCACGTCCGGCTTATTCATCTGCCCTAAGAACTGCCGCGCATAGGCAGACAGGGACTCGACATATTTTCGCTGTCCTTCCGCATAGATGGTGTCAAAAGCCAACGACGATTTCCCCGAGCCGGACAGCCCGGTGAAAACGATGAGTTTATTTCGTGGCAGCGTCAGATCGATATTTTTCAGATTGTTCTGACGCGCTCCTTTTATGATGATTCCTTTTTCCATGGATGTCCTTTCGAAATTGAAGGAAAATGTATGAGGGATTTAGGGGAGCCCCTGGGGTGGCTCCCCTTGATTCCATTTGAAAGCCTCGATTGAATGAGAAATGGCTGATAACCGTTGTGCTATTGAGATTTCTCGGCTTCGCTCGAAATGACGAGACGAGAGAAGCGATTGTCTTACATACATCGTTTACCTTTCTGCAGAAGGGTGCCTCTTCGAGGCACTCTATCCTCCGCCTTTGGCGCGCCCCTTCTTCAAGGTGGCTGCTCAGCTGGCAGGGCAAAACGAACCCCTAATCCCCAGCCACCAGTCACCCCAAAATTACACCCGTTTCTTCATTGGTTTATAGATGCGTTTCTTCGCCGCAGCCTGACGCTTCAGCGCTTCTTCCGCCCGGGAGCCGTAGCGATCAGTCCAGAGCTGGCGGAGCTTGGCGAGCTGGTCGCGGTAGCGGGCAGCGGCTTCGAATTCCAAATCCTTCGCCGCCTGTTTCATCAGCTTCTCACATTCCTTCATACGGGCGTAGATTTCCTCATCAGAAAGCTCGCCCTCTTTATTCTTGCCGCCGTAGGCAGCCGGCTTCTCTTCGATCTTCGTGAGATCGATGAGGTCTTTGACCCGCTTTTGGACAGTGTGGGGGATGATGTGATGCTCTTCATTATAGGCCTGCTGGATGGTGCGGCGGCGATTCGTCTCATCGATGGCATACTTCATCGACTTCGTGATGCGGTCCGCATACATGATGACATGCCCGTGCTCATTTCTGGCTGCACGACCGATGACCTGGATCAT
>JAIJLI010000241.1 GCA_022722495.1 Dialister sp.
CTGATGAGTGTGAACCCGGCAAAGCTCCTCGGCATCGAAGGCGGCGTCCTGACAGAAGGTGCTCCGGCAGATATTACGCTGATCGATCCGGATAAAGAATGGACTGTCCACGGACAGGATCTATATACGAAATCCCTCTTCACTCCTTATGAAGGGCTGACACTGAAAGGCAAAGCGGTCATGACCATCGTGGATGGAGAGATTGTCATGAAAGAAGGAAAGGTGCTCAAATGAAAGGCCTCTTGATTTTGGAAAACGGCGCCCGTTTCGAAGGCGACCTCTTAGGCTCTGTCGAAGGGCTGGGGGAACTGGTCTTCAATACTGGCATGACAGGCTATCAGGAATGTTTCACAGATCCGTCCTATGAAGGGCAGATCCTCACCCTGACCTACCCGCTCATCGGTAACTATGGCGCGAATGATCTTTTCATGCAGAATAGAAAGCCGGCAGCAGCAGGCTTCGTCCTTGACCAGATCGCAGAGCATCCGTCGAACTGGGAATGCAAAGAAAAGATCACCGATTTCATCGAAAGATACCATGTACCCTGCCTTTACAATGTCGATACCCGTGCCGTGACACGCATGGTCCGTACCCAGGGCGTCATGAAAGCGATCATCGTTTCGGCAGACAGAAGTGATGAATTCATCGCCGAAGAACTCGCAAAGCCGCTCCACAGAGATCAGGTAGAGCGCGTGACGACCGACTATCCCTATACCTATGGTGACGGGAAATATCAGGTCTCCCTGCTTGACTGCGGCCTTAAAAAGAATATCCTCGTCTCGCTTGCGGCCAATGACTGCACCGTCCATGTCTTCCCGGCGCATACGTCTGCCGAAGAGCTGCTGGCAGGAAATCCGGACGGCATCTTCCTCTCTCCTGGACCGGGGGACCCACAGGATGTGCCATTCGTTGTAGAGACCGTCAAGAAGCTCATCGGAAAGAAACCGATCTTCGGCATCTGCCTTGGTATTCAGATGCTCGCGACAGCACTCGGTGGTCACACCTTCAAGCTGCCCTTCGGACACCGCGGAGCGAACCACCCGGTCAAGGATCTTCGCACGGGCCGCGTTTATATCACCAGTCAGAACCATGGCTATGCGATCTCCGATGACGACCTTCCGGAATGCATCGAAGTCACCCACAGAAGCGTCAATGACGGCACCATCGAAGGCATCCGTCACAAGACCCTTCCGATCCAGGCTGTCCAGTACCATCCGGAAGCCTCCCCGGGACCGAAGGATAATTTCTATCTCTTCACCGAATTTACCAAGGCCATGGAGGAATTCAAAAAATGATCAATAAAGACGTGAAGAAAGTCCTCGTCATCGGCAGCGGCCCGATCGTCATCGGACAGGCTGCGGAATTTGACTATGCCGGTACCCAGGCCTGCCGCTCCCTTCGTGAAGAGGGCGTCGAAGTCGTCCTGGTGAACAGCAATCCATCCACCATCATGACAGACGTGGATATCGCTGACCGTGTCTATATCGAACCGATCACTCTGCCATTCGTGACAGAAGTCATCAAGAAGGAACGCCCGGACGCACTGCTCGCGACACTGGGCGGGCAGGTCGGCCTCAATATGGCTGTCCAGCTCTCGGATGCCGGTGTCCTCGACCAGTACGGCGTGAAGCTCCTGGGCTCTTCTCTCCATGCGATCAAGCATGCGGAAGACCGTGAACTCTTCAAGGCTGCGATGGAAGAGATCCATCAGCCGGTCCCGGAATCTGAAATTTTCGAAGAACTGGAACCAGCCATCGCCTTTGCCGATAAGATCGGTTATCCGGTCATCATCCGTCCGGCATACACTTTAGGCGGCACCGGCGGCGGCATCGCACATGATCGCTACGAAATGGAAGAAATCGCGAACCGTGGCATCAAGCTCTCCCCGATCAATCAGATCCTCGTAGAACGCAGCATTGCCGGCTGGAAAGAAGTCGAATTCGAAGTCATGCGAGACAGTGCGGACAACTGCATCATCGTCTGCGCCATGGAAAATATCGATCCTGTCGGTGTCCATACCGGCGACTCCATCGTCGTCGCTCCGACACAGACGCTGACCGATGGCCAGTATCAGATGCTCCGTACCGCATCTCTTGATATCATCCGCTACCTCAAGATCGAAGGCGGCTGCAATGTCCAGTACGGTCTTGACACCAAGACGAACCAGTACTATGTTATCGAAGTCAATCCGCGTGTCAGCCGTTCCTCCGCGCTCGCATCGAAAGCCACCGGCTACCCGATCGCGAAAGTCGCAGCGAAGATCGCCCTCGGTCTGCACCTCGATGAGATCACCAATGCCATCACCGGCAATACGAAAGCCTGCTTCGAACCATCCATCGACTACGTCGTATGCAAATTCCCGCGCTGGCCATTCGAAAAATTCACCCTCGCAGATCGTGCCATCGGCACCCAGATGAAAGCGACCGGCGAAGTCATGGCACTCGACCGCACGCTCGAAGGCTCGCTCCTGAAAGCCCTCCGCTCGCTGGAAGTCGGGGAAGGCTACCTGCACCTGAAGAAACTCGACGGACAGTCCCTCTATGATATCCGCTGCCTGCTCTCCCGCATCGACAACGAAAGGATCTTCGTCCTTGCCGAAGCCCTGCGCCGCGGCATCGAACCGGAAGAGATCAACCGCATCACCAAGATCGACCTCTTCTTTATCTACAAGATCCAGAACATCATCAAGATGGAACGCCGCCTCATGAAGGAAGGCCTCACCGAAGAGACACTGAAAGCGGCGAAACGCATCCAGATGCCGGATGAAGCTATTGCACACTTCGCTGAAGTCACACCGAAAGACGTTGAAAACTTCAAGAAGAAACTGGATTTCCATCCGGACTTCAAGATGGTCGATACCTGTGCGGCAGAATTTGAAGCGCACACCCCGTACTACTACTCCACCTACGGCGCAGAAGACGAAGTGAAGCCGCAGGGCAAGGGCTCTGTCGTCGTCTTCGGCTCCGGCCCGATCCGCATCGGTCAGGGCATCGAATTCGACTACTGCTCCGTCCATGCCTCCTGGGCACTGCGCAAGGCAGGGAAGAAATCCATCGTCATCAACAACAACCCGGAAACCGTTTCCACCGACTTCGATACCTCCGACTCTCTCTACTTCGAACCACTGACCGAGCAGGACGTCCTCGAAATCATCGACAAAGAAAAACCGGAAGGCGTCATCTGCCAGTTCGGCGGACAGACCGCCATCAACCTGGCGACCCCGATGGCCAAGCGCGGCATCCGCATCATCGGTTCTTCGAATGAATCCATCGATATGGCCGAAGACCGCGAACGCTTCGACACCCTGATGGGACAGCTCGGTATCGCGCGCCCGAAGGGCTGCCTCGTCGAGTCCGTCGAAGAAGCGATGGCAAAGACGGAAGAGCTGGAATACCCGCTCATCGTCCGCCCGAGCTATGTCCTTGGCGGCCGCGCGATGCAGATCGTTTACGATCAGGCAGAACTTCGCCAGTACCTGAAAGAAGCCGTCGTTGCATCCCATGAACATCCTGTCCTCATCGACCAGTACATGGTCGGCCGTGAAGTCGAAGTCGATGCCATTTCCGATGGCAATGACGTCTGCATCCCGGGCATCATGGAACAGATCGAACGCTCCGGTGTCCACTCCGGCGACTCCATCGCTGTCTACCCGCCGCAGCACCTCTCGCAGGAGATCATCGAGACACTGACCGACTACACCAGAGAGATCGCCAAAGCCATGAACGTCAAGGGCCTTGTGAATATCCAGTTCATCGTGGTCAAAGATAAAGTCTATGTCATCGAAGTCAATCCGAGAGCCAGCCGTACCGTACCATTCATGAGCAAGATCACTGGCATCAATATGGTCGAATACGCGACCCGCATCGCGCTCGGCGAAAGCCTCAAGGATACCGGCCTTCCGCTCGGACTTGTCCCGGATAAAGGCTATGTCGCGATCAAAGCACCGGTCTTCTCCTTCTCGAAGCTCGGCCTCGTAGAGATCAAACTGGGACCGGAAATGAAGTCCACCGGTGAAGTCATGGGCATCGGCCACACCTATCAGGAAGCCCTCTATAAGGC
>JAIJLI010000242.1 GCA_022722495.1 Dialister sp.
AAGATGGTATTCTCGTATCGCAGCCTTCCCCTCTAGGGGAAGGTGCCCGAAAGGGGCGGATAGGGTGACTATGGCATGAAAGACAGCTGGGATAAGGTTCTCGGTCACTCCTGTGAGAGCTGCAAGTCCCCCGTGGCAGATGGAACGCAAAAATGAGATGATCGTTATTTCACATCGCCTTTTTGCGAGCCTTGCAAAGGAAGAAAGGGCGGTGCTTACCCTGTGAAGCGGCATAGCAGGAAGGGAAATGGCCTGGGGCGGCAAAGAGCCGCATCTTCCCATTGTGGAAAATGGCTGTATGCCCTATACTTACTATGTTGGTGACAGGTGAGGGGGCATCTCCCGCAGCTGTCCAAGAGCCTTTGTGATAGGACCTTTTCTTTGAGTGCGGATCCCGCATGTCTCGTTTTTATCGCCCGGGAGGCAAATATGCCATTTACTTTGACCTGCCACGTGTGTGGACAGAAGCTCACCCTTTTCGATCTGGATGTGAAGAAAAGGAAGGGGAGCATCCGATGCAATCACTGCGGAGCCAAAATCAATTATGATCTGGACCAGAGAAAGATCCAGCAGTCCGGCTTCTGGGCGGAGCGAGAGCCTGCCTTTGATCCGCGGGCGAGAAACCGCCTCATGAAGCAGATCGAGCGTGAGGAGATGCGCCGGGAAAAGCCGGAGCCGACGGCCGCGGCGTCTGCTCAAGCGCACACCTTCGAAGACAGTCCCTTTGCCCAGAAGGCCGGCTTTGCAAAGTTTGATCTAAAGACTGGGACGATCGTGGGAGGCGCAGCGAAGGCAATAGAGCCTAAGGCGGCGGGAAGCGGCAGAAGAGAGAGCCTCTCCCCGATGGATACAAGCCGGCGGGAATGCACCATCCGCGTAGTGGAGAGCAGCGCGGCATCTCTGCATGGAGCCGAGCCGAAGAGCGAGAAGACCTTCATCGCGCCGCCCCGTGTCGTGACGAGGACTGCGCATCGGAATATGACTCTCGTCCGGCAGGTGCAGAAAGCGCAGGCCGTCAAGCAGCCCGTGAAGATCTCCCGCGTCCGCTCCTTCTGGCAGAAGGTGAAGAGCTTCTTCGCATTTGGGAAGAAGTGACTAGTGGCTAGTGACTAGTGACTGGAATACTACTTTCAGACATCACCCCATACATATTCGCGGTGAAGCCGCCACAACAACCCTGAACCCTGAACCCTTAAACCTTTAATCCCTTAAAACCTCCCACCGATTGTGCTATAATATCTCCATTGATCAATGGAGGATACCGCTATGTTTACCTATAAAAGAAGAGTGACCTTTTACGAGACTGACGGCATGAAGGTGGTGCATCATGCGAACTACCTCAAGTATTTTGAGGAGGCTCGGGTGGAGTATCTGCGTGCGGGCGGGCTCGACCTGAATGAGCTGATGGAGGAAGGGATTGTATTTCCGATCGTCGAGGTCAGTGTGAAATACCTGAAGTCTGCCTGCTATGACGATACGCTCCTCATCAGGACATACCTTCGCCGCGTCGATCGCGTGCGGCTGGACTTCGATTATGAGGTCGTGCGCGAATCTACGGGCGAGCTTTTGACGACAGGGCATACGGTCAATACGTACACCCATATGAAGACAGGCCGTATCGCGCGTCTTCCGAAGGAAAAGATCGAAGGCCTTGTGAAGCTCTCAGAAGGAGACAGGATATAATGGATAACAGACCGATCGGCATCATGGACTCGGGCATCGGAGGCCTTACGGTAGCCCGCGTGCTGCATGAGACGTACCCGGAAGAAGGCATCGTATTTCTCGGAGATACGAAGAGAAATCCCTACGGCGAACGCAGCAGGGATGACATCGTGCGATTCTCCTTTGCCATCAAGGATTTTCTGAAGGAGCATCAGGTGAAGATGATCCTGATCGCGTGCAATACGATCTCCTTCAATGTGCCGCCTGCTTTTTTTGACGAAGATATCCCTGTCATCAAGATGAGCATGGAGGTGAAGGTGGCCGAGGACGCGAAGCGCTTCGCTGTTTTTGCGACGCCTGCGACGATCGCGACGCATGCACACAAGGCATATTTTCAGAAAAAATACCCGCAGCTGGATTTCGTGGAGGTCCCCTGCGACGGACTGGCGGCGGCGATCGAAAGAAATGCGGACGAAAATACCCTTTCTGCCCTTGTCAAACAGGCGGCAGAGGAGTATCATGCATTAGATGCAGACACTGCGATCTGGTCCTGCACCCATTATCCGCTGATCGCTGATGTGTTCAGGAAGGTGCTGCCGAAGGTACGCTTCCTTGACCCGGCGCTCCCGACGGTGGAGACCGGGATGGATATTCTCCGCGCACATGACGCGCTGGCCGGGGCGATGCAGGAGAAGACCTTCTATTTCACCGAGGGCCTTGAAAATTCCGCGCCGCTCGTGAAGAAACTCTTCGGCGACGTGAAGGTGGAAAAGGGAAGTTTGGAATTGTAAAGGGGGCAAGGTGAGCCTCTGGGCGGGGCGCCCCTTGATTACGATTGAAAGCCTCACTTGAATGAGAATGAGAAATGTGAAATGCGAAATGGTGGTGCGGCGCATAAAAATATAGAAGAGCCGCGGAGGTTTGAAACTAGCGGTTTTCTCGTATCGCAAACCTAATCCCTAGCTACTAATTCCTAGTCACAAGTTACTAGCGACTTGAATACTATTTTCGGGCATCGCCTCATATATACTCGCGGCGAAGCCGCCACCACAACCCTGAACCCCGAACCCGACAACTGATTTATCATTTAGGAGTGTGACAAACATGTTACTGATCACGAAAATTCTGGCAGGCATCATCTTATTGATCTGCCTGGGATTCATTGCCTACTGGGCCATCGCTATCATCAAAGGTGACTGTGTGCTGAAGGTGATGAAGTCCAAGCGGACGCCTTTCCATGTGGAGTCCATGGATATGAAGAGCGTGACGCTCTCCTGCACGCTGCCGATCAAGAACGTCGGCAAGCAGCTCGGCACCATCATGGATGCCTTTGTCCGCGTGTACCTGCCTTTTGAGCAGTACGATGAAGCCGTCGTCACGGCGCACCTCACCGATTTCGATATGCCGCGTCCCGATGACTACTGGCAGGCCTTCATCTTAGATCCGGGCAAGACGAAGAAATTTCTCATCACCCTGGAGATCAAGGGCAAAGGCGACAGCATTCTCCATGACCTGGAGACCTTCCCGGAAATGGGCATGGACGTCATTTATCAGGTCGTCGCGAGAAGCGACTACTACTATGCGAAGTCCCGCATCGTTCTTTCGAAGGAAGAGCTCAGAAATGCGCTCTATGAATATAAAACGGAGGTGAGATAAATGGCAGAATTAGAACTCATACCGATCCACACCCGTATCCTGACCCATCACGACAACATCGTCGATGCCATTCTGGAATACGCCGGCGACAAGATCACCGACCATGACATCGTCTGCAGTGCAGAGTCCGTCGTCGCTATCACCCAGAACCGCTACGTCCGTCCGGAAGAGCTGAATGTCTGCTGGCAGGCTCGTCTCATGAACCGCTTCGTCCCGGCCGCCGGCTCCATGGCGAGCATCTACGGCATGCAGGCAGCCATGGATGAAGAAGGGAAATGGAACATGCTCTTCTCCTTTGCCCTCGGTGCTGTCGCAAAGCTCTTCGGCAAGAACGGCGTCTTCTACGCCCGCTGCCGTCAGGCATCTTTGATCGATGATGTTACCGGTACCATGCCGCCTTTCGACAAATGCCTCGTCTATGGTCCGGCGGATACCGACAATGTCTGTGAAAAGATCAAGAAGGCGACCGGCGCCTACGGCGCGGTCATCGCAGATGTCAATGATCTGAAACGCGCTGCCGTCCTCGGAAAGAGCCAGGGCCTTGATCCGAAACAGATCGCCAAGATCCTGATCGATAATCCTTTCGGCAATGACAACCAGAAAACACCGATCGTCATCATCAAGAATTTTACCGATATGATGAAGTGAGAAAAGGAGCTGTGAAGAAATGAATCCTCATTTCTTTACAGCTCCTTTTTACTTTGCTTTCATTTGGTTC
>JAIJLI010000243.1 GCA_022722495.1 Dialister sp.
AACATGCACAGCATACTTGTTTGCTCCACTTTGGTAAGAGACACTTCCATATCCATGAGCAGGTTGCTTATACTTGGTAAGTATTTGTGCAACAGCTATAGGTCCGCATCCTGCCACCGAATTATCAGGGCAACTGTTATTATATGGTGCTGTCTGACTATACTTTGTTGTCAACATTGGTACAACTTCTTGTGCCGAAACAGCTATATTGCAAGTAAGTAATGTAATTGCAAATAATGTTGTTGAGTAAATCTTTTTCATACGCAAATCTTTTAAGTTGTAATTCTTTGTTGAAAATTGAGACATGTATTCAACGATAAAAAACACGGAACTTAGATGTCAATATGGTTGTTGTAATTTCGTTTCATCTTCAAGCTGTTTTTAATAATCAAACAAAGAAATTTCATCTATGTCAATTACCGGAGTAAATGAGTCTCGAATCCAATCAGTGCAGATGCTGTTCAAAGGAAAATCCTCTTTGTATTCATCTGCTACCCACTCTAAATTCCACAACTTGACATCTGCAATACCTGCTACAATTTGACATATTGGCTCAGTATAGGCTATAGAGTCTGGCATTTTGTAAGTAATATGCTGTAGCCATATCTGAAGCTCACCAATATTAGGCAAGCGTTCAAATTTTACGTACAGGTCATTCACTATTTCTTTTCTTTCCGCTGTCGTAGAGAACTTTTGAAGCAATTTACTGATAATCATCAAGACGATTTTGTATCCTTTTGGACTATCCATTGCTATGTCGGCAAACATAGAAATGAGGACTAAAGCCTCGTCATTGCTTACTGTTCTATTTCTCAAACGACGAGCATATAACGTCAATAGTTTAACAACTGTTCCGCTGTTTGGATATTTCTTTGCAAACTGGTGAATATATAGAGCCTCTTGTTGAAGACAGGAGCCCAAAGAATAAATTTTCTTCTGTCTTTTACGGAAAATAGGAATATTGGTAACGTACCAAACTTTATCTTTCTTGATGGAGTCTGTTACGACATCTTCTGTCAACACAGTCTTCTTCGTATTTAGCTGAAGGTTTAATTCAGTCAAGACCTCTTGCAAAAAGAATGCAATTTTCTCCAACTCATCCTTTGAATTTGAAAAGATACGGTAGTCGTCTCGATAGCGCAGAATGGTGTATTTCTCTATACCGTTTGCTGTCAATTTGTCGGCAAGTTGTTTGTCTGCATAGCCAAGTATTATTTCAGCAATAAAATCAAACAAAACACTTCCTTGGGGAATGCCATTGGTCTGTCCGAATTGCATGCCTTGTATGTAATGGTCAATGACGTTGCCCAATAATCCTTTGGCTTGTATCTTTTCTTTCGCCTCTTCTTTGCCAATTAAAGCCCAAGCAATGGTATGTGTGTACATTGAAGCATAGCAATTGGTTATATCTGTTACGAACATATATCTATATTTCAAGGCTAACTCTATGCTTCTTTGCTCTACATTCTCCCACCATGATGTCACGGTTGCTGCTTGATGCGACTTATCCTTCTCACCTTTTATTTTTGGAATGCTTGCAACTTCAATTTGTGAAACTTTGAATTCTTCAAAACGCTTCTTCAATTCTGCCCAATTACCTTTATTGGTCAGAATTTTCACCAACAAGTAATACAAATATGGATTGGCCATTTGTATTGGGCGATAAGCATACATTCCATCTTTTTTCATCAATATCGTATGGTTGACATTTTCAAATGCAGATGGTTTCTTTTTTGAATCTTTGAGAATTGTTTTCAACTCGTTGTTTCCAACTGTACTTTCTACATATTCCAAGATTTTCTTGAAATTGATATAGACAGGAAAGCTGATATTACAGTAATTCTCTGATTCCATAAAATATTGATATGCCTTTACATTTGACAGGTCAAGTATCGTCTTCATGTTGTTTGGAATTTAAAATTTATCATTCTCCCATAATCCGCTTCATCGCAGTCATCATGCGGAGCTGCTTGACTGTAGGTCCTTTCTGACCTTTCTCAGCCAAGTCAAGATAGAACTTGTAATTGCTTGACAAAGCCTCACGTAGTTCATCGGGCATGAGCATGTGCCATTCTTGCTTTTCTTCGTCGCAATAGGTGGCAACCAAGTATAGCTTCTGGAGCTTGTACTGCGTCTTGCGCATCTTTCGTACGACATAGGTATTAGCACCGCCTTTGACAAACTCATCAATAATTTGCAACTCTTGCTTGTTGAGGTTACTCAATATCTCAATAGGACTATCGAGCAGTTCCTGCGCTACTCGGCGTGCCGTCTCGTCCTTCTTCAAGTTCGGACTAACATACAGGTCGAGTTTGTCGCACACCTTTAGCATATTTACTTTGGTGACACCTCCTACGAGTTGCACCAAGCGTATGCTGGAATCAAAAGTCTTTGTATCTGGTAAAACTATCATGTCTTATCTGTTATTCATGTCCATACAAATCCACATTGATATCGAATGGAGAATCAAAGTCCTTCAACATCGCATGCTTCGTATCTTTCTCCGAAAGGTTGACATCAATACCAATTTTGTCTATATCACCTCACTCACACTTACCTCATCCATAATCTTGCGCCACAAATCCTTTGTCATGGCGATAGTCGGAGATACGCTGAATTTATATTGCTTGCCAATTGAACGCAAGTTGTACACTACATTATGGCGACTTCGTTTTATTTGTTCTGTTTCATCAGCATTTCCTTCCTTGGTGATGATAGGAAACATATACTCTGTGTCGGAGGTATATTTGTCAGCTATCTGCTGCATAGCCTTGTCCCATTTGATGGTGACAGCAGGATTGTTGTCTGATGTATGGGAAATGTAAGTGAGCATTCCGTCTTTAACGTTGGATTTCTTCAGATATGCCATATCCACATAGTTCATGCCTCTTGCATAAAGTGAGAACAGGAACATGTCTCGTGCGAAATCTTGCGACTTGTTAAGATCGAGAGTTCTCAAATAGCGCAGCTCGGCTATCGAGGGAAACTGTTGGACGGCAGATTTTGGCGATGGTGTCTTGTTTACCAGGCGAAAAATGTCTTGCTCTTGTATTTTGCCTCTTTTTACAGCTTGCTTATAGAATGTACACAATTGCGAAAGGTAGAAAGCGGTTGTAGATGCCGAAAGCCCCTGTGATTTCAGCCATATCTCGTAGTCCTGGACGAACAATTCGTCCCATTTGTCCATTGGTGTGGGCTTGTCGCCCATAAACATCAATAGACGATTGGCTGAATACTTGCGTGTCTCTGCGGTATGCTTTTTACCTTCTTTCGTAAGCTCGTCGATGATATTGTTTACAAAAGTTGCGAAATCGGTCATGGTATGATATATGAATCTTTAGAACAGATAATCATATTGCGAAAAGATTCTTTGATAATCATTCTCATATCTGGTCTTGTCGTTAGGACTAATATGAGGGCTTTTGATAATCTGTTCCATTTCTTGGAGTACCTTGCCTCCTTCGCGCATGATGGGGTCGAGGTGTTCCTTGAACTGTTCTATGAATGGTGAATAATAGTAGCCAATCTCCTCAATGATGAAGGAATAGATGTTCCATGTGTCATTGAAGGTAATGCGGTTGTGAGCCACCTCATCCAAGGCGTACTTTCTCAGATAGTCGATATTTTCTGCCTGCAACGCCACTTCCTTGTCATCTTTCACGGGATGGAAATAGCGGTCTATCAGCACTTGCCGCTCTTGCAGGTTGCGCTGGTAGAAGATATTCTCATGGGTGATTGAGGTTTTGCTTTGCTCCACTTCCTCAAAGTGCTCGGCATGAACACCGCTGATTGCTACACTCATTCCACCGATGTCCATCACCAAGCGGCGGTCTCGGTCAATTCGAATGATGTAGCCTTCCAATCCAGCCATCTCACCTGTGGTGATACGGAGGAGGATGCGGTTGCGAGCATAATAATGATAAGGGTGGAGAAGAAAACGGATGCGCTCAGGTGAAGTCTCCGCGACACGCATGAAGGGTTGCATCTGCGTATCGGGTATTTCAGCCACCTTGCCTGTGCTACAATTTTTGCAT
>JAIJLI010000244.1 GCA_022722495.1 Dialister sp.
TGGACACTACAAAGTTACTAAAAATCAACGAGATGCACAACTTTTTCTCCATAAAAATATACTAATTTTCAGGCGGTTTTTTAATTCCGCCAACAGGTTAATAGCAGTGTTCTGCATAACTCGTCAGTCTTTGCTACATCTTGATGCTTATGATAAAAGGTGGTGTGCCACAGATTAGTGACACACCCTAATTTTATCCTTTGCTTCTGTTGATTATATTTGGTATTTCCCTGTTAGATTTTTCAATCGTTGTGTTATTTCCTCCCTTAGCCATTGTGGTTCCAGTACTTCCATGGTGTCCATGTTGGAGAAAATCTCCTGTTCGAAATCAAACTCTGGTTTCAGGTGATACTCAAAGATGGAGTATTCATCGGTACGCTTCATTTCCTTTTGAGACTCATGGAGAGGAAGATTACGTATGTAGTTGCTCTGGAAGGCATCTACCTTGAGCACTACCTTCTGAACTTCGGAATCCTTGTTGTTGATGATTCCGAAGCAATCCTTGAAATATTCGGCCGGTTCCAAATCCTTTGGCATCTTGAAAACTTTGTCTGAGATGATGACATTTTCCATACGGTCAAGGGCATAACAACGGATATCGTCTGTGCCAGGGCTATAGGCAACCACATACCAGCGTTTCTTGAAAGCCTTCACGAAATAAGGATGGATGTCAAACTCATAATACTTCTCGGAATTGTAACTATAGTAAGAGATGAAAATGACATGGTTGTCACGCATGGCCTTGATGATGTCTTCCAGAAAGTTTCTGCCAGAAGGCATATCTTCCAAAAGGACCCGTTTCTTGAGCTTGCGGCTGTTGCCAACCATGGCATGGAGGGAGAAGGCATTGAGCATCCAACTTCGGGTACTTCCTTCATCGAAACAGTCGCCATACTCGATGTTGTAGCGGTATCCGCTGCCACATTCGATGTTTATCTCAAACAGTTCCTCGATGCTATGGATGTTGTTGATGAAGGTTCTTCGGGAGAGTTCCGTTCCCTCACTGAGGTCAGTGTCCAACCATCTGCTTTGGATTTCCTTCAGGGTGATGCCGCCCCTTTTCTTTGCCCGGTGGATGGTTTCCACGAGCCAGACATATTTGTTTAATTGGTTGATTGCCATATTATCTTGTTTTATTTTGTTTCTTATAATTTTGGTACAAAGATAACGGAAAAGTAGGAAAATATGTTGCACAAGTTGAATTATTTTTGATGTGTGAAGTGATTTTACACCCATTTCTTCTATCTTTGCATTAAAAACTTAGAAAGAAATGATGAATTGTAACAGAAACAGACAAATGGTCAAGCGCCGTATCTATTCCTTTCAAATGGACGGCGAGAGTAGGGCAGAGGCAATCTGCCGTGCCTTTCAGCAGTATACACTTGTAGATTGGGCCCTATATGATAGGGTGTCTTTTCAGATTGTATCTTCTGTGAAGCACCCTTTATTGATGAGAGAACTTTCTCAGCTCATGTCGATAGCGCAGTCTTTCAAGGATTCTGCCCAGGTGGAGTTTCTTCAGCAGATACAGGCAGGTGATGAGCAGAGACTTCTGCTTGTCATACTGGCGTATAGGGATGGAAATGAATCAGCAGAATAATTTGTTTTTGGTGACGAAGTGTTGGGTAATCTTGTTCTTATCTGTAGGTACATTACTTTTGCCTTCCTTATGATGCATTTTGGGTCTTTTTGTATAATTTTCCATGTTTTTTGCGTCTATAAGTGATTTATTTCTTTTTTTTTGTTTGGTGATTCAGAAAAATAGTTATACCTTTGGGCAGAGATGAAAATTACGATGATGGCAGCAGGTAGCCGAGCGGTCTTCGGAGCGCATATCGTAGGTTCGATTCCTACCGTTATGTTCATTTTTGAGCTCTGAGACTCTAACCTCAGTGCGGGGCTTCATGCCCCGTTTTATTTTTAAATTTCTTTTTTTTGTATGTTCTTTCAATATAATTGAGTCATGAATAACAATGTAGAAAAGCTATTAAACGAGATAGGTAAATTAGTGGTAGCTCAAAATGAGCGAACTAAAGAGCGATATTCCCATGGAGAATTGTTCAATGTGTTTAATATTTTAGGCTTAGAGTCCAATGAAGTAAGGCTGCATTCTGTTCTTTTAGCAGAACTTCTCAGACCCAATGGCATGAGTGGAGTTGGAAATGCCTTTCAGAAAGCGTTTCTTGCTATCTTAGGGCTTCCTGAGAATTATATAGTTGATGGCAAGGTATCTGTAGAACTTTCCATTGGAACTACTACAGATTCAGAAAGAGGACGCATAGATATCATTATGGAGGATGGCAATCATGCCGTCATTATCGAAAATAAGATTTATGCTCAGGATCAACCAGCACAACTTCTGAAATATACCAATTTTGCTAGGGATAACTACCCTCATGGCTACAGATTATTGTATCTCACTTTAGATGGGAAAGAGGCGAGTGATGATTCTGCTCAAGGATGTCCTTACCAGTGTATCTCCTACAAGAATGAAATTTCCAAATGGCTTGCGGAGTGTGCTAGGATATCTTTCGATCGTCCTTTGGTTAGGGAAACAATTAGACAATATATTAATTTAATCAAACAATTAACGAATCAAAGTATGGGAACGTTAGAAGACAATAAACTTGCAGAGTTAGTGGCAAGTCCTGAGCATGTAGATGAGTATTTGATGATCATTAATAATCAGACGTCTATAGAAAATAGAATTCGGTTGGGATTTGTGGCTGAAATAGAAAAAATGGCTTTGGATATGGGATATGAAATTGTCCCTGTGGGAGATAAGAGAACTTATATGTATGAAGGCTGGGGAGGCTATGCTTTGTTTAAATTACCTCAAAATGAAAGTATTTATTTTTATATTGGTGGTGATAATACTCAAAAGCGTGGTCATGCCTATGGATTGATTGCTCTTAAAGGGGCTCAAACTCCTGACTCGATAAAGGATGAAATCGGATGGACAGATGATTGTAGTTCCATTTGTTATACCAATTGTTTCCCTGATGATTATTCTTTTGTTGCAGCAAAATGGATGTGGGGGCCAAATGAAGAAAAATGGTGGTTTTGGTGTAGTGAAACGTTAAGTGCGATGGTTCCGCATCAGAACCAATCATCTTTATTAGCTGATTTTTTAAAATCTAAAATGCTGGAGGCTAAGAATATTATTTTGAAATTGGGGAAATGACGGTTCATTTAAAGAAGGTGTGCCAAGGTCTTATGGCACACCTTCTTATAAAAAATGCCTTATATATTCTTATTCCATCAAAGCTACTCAATGTTTCTTCTGATCCACAGTTTGAAGAACGGGTCGTTGAAAGATACGGTATCTCCATCTATATCTATGAAATCTTTAGCAATCAATGCCTTCTTGATACCCTGCACATTGGCTGAGATTTCCAGGCGATACTCATTCAGTACTGGATGGGCTTGTTTCTTTTTACGATATTTGCAGCAATGTTTTTTCTCTTTTACCTATTTAGCGTTTTCACTAGGCCATTATGGCTGGTTTTTATTGGGTTTATGCCGAAATATGCAGCTGTTTCATCTATATAATAATTAATATTGCACATAATAATACCGCTAATATTACGTGCAAATATAATGATTATATTCTGAATATCAAAGCTTTCTATTGATTAAATAAGATTTTTAAGATATCAGGCACTTAATCTTGGTAAATATAATACATATGGTAATATTCGGGGATTTGTTCAATATATGAGTTTGGTTCAATGGCATGTATATAGGATTTCCAGCATGAATAATTGCACTCTCTATGAACAAAAATTGATAGAATTACCACTTTTGGCTTTAGATTTCAGGTGAACAGAAAGGCTCAAAACCACATTTCTGTTTACCTGCAGGGATGTGGGCTTGAGCCTTTTCTTATGCGGTTTTGTTTATATTTTTTATTTATTTTGATATTTTTTTTTGGGGGAGGCCGTCCGAAAACTTAATTAGGGAAGCAAACAACAGAATTGAGCATTTTTCTTTTGCTCTTTATAGATAATTAACCTCGTATCTTCTTGAT
>JAIJLI010000245.1 GCA_022722495.1 Dialister sp.
CTAATCCCTAATCCCCAATCCCTAATCCCCAATCCCTAATCCCTAGCCACTCATCCCTAGCTACTCATTCCTAGTCACCAGTCACTGCTTCCGAGATTCTCAAAAACTTGCGAAAAATCTTGAACAGTTCTTGAAAAAAGTATATAATTAGCTAGTTATTATGAATATATATATACATAACGGCATCGCGGGGACGGAGCTTTGCATCAGGGGCATTCCGGCCGCTTCTTGCCGTGATCTTTCTTTCTCATGAAAGGTACTCATCGTGAATAGAAAACAGCACACCATCCAGAAATCCGTCACCTACAAAGGCAATGGCCTGCACTCCGGGCTGCCTGTGACCATGACCATGCATCCGGCCAAAGCAGGGACGGGCATCCTCTTCCGGAGAGTCGATCTTGCGGGCGCACCGACAGTCGCTGCGAAGAGCCAGAATATCACCAATACCATGCGCGCGACTACGCTCGAGGACGGCGCGGCGAAGGTCTTCACCGTCGAGCATGTCCTCTCCGCACTCTTTGCACTCCACATCGACAACTGTCTGATCGAGATGGACTCTGCCGAGCCGCCGGTCGGAGACGGTTCGTCCAAGACCTTTGTCGACATGGTGCTCGAAGGCGGCATCGAAGAGCAGGAAGAGACCATCCCGGTCCTCACGCTGGATCACAGCGTCGCTGTCTATGAGGGCGATAAGAAATTCATCGCGGCGCTCCCCTATGATGGCCTTCGTGTGACCTTCACATCCATGAATCCGCACCCGCTCCTCGGCTGTCAGACGCTGGATGTGATCCTTGATGAAGAAAGCTACCGCAAGGAGATCTCTCCTGCCCGTACCATCGGCTTCACATGGGAGCTTGAAGCCATGAGAAAGATGGGGCTTGGCAAAGGCGGCACGCTGGAAAATGCGGTCGTCTACTCCGAAGACAAATGTCTCTCGAAGCTCCGCTTTCAGGATGAACTGGTCCGTCACAAGATCTTAGATATTCTGGGCGACATTTCCCTCGTAGGCCCGCTTCAGGCGCACATCATCGCCGTTCTCGGCAGCCACAAGCTGAATGCCGAGCTGTCCGAAAAGCTGCAGGCTCTGAAGAAATCATAATGAATCCCCTCTTCTATCCTTGGAGGAAACCCTTTGCCTGCGAGTGATAGTCATCATCGATAAGAACCCCGTCATTTTCAAGGAGGAAACACTTATGGAACTCAACGTAGAAGAAATCATGGAAATCCTGCCGCATCGCTACCCGATGCTCCTGGTCGACAAGATCACCGAGCTGGTCCCGATGGACTATGCGATCGGCGTGAAATCCGTCACCATGAATGAACCATTTTTCCAGGGACATTTCCCGGGACATCCCGTCATGCCGGGCGCTCTCATCTGTGAAGCCATGGCGCAGGTCGGCGGCGTAGCGCTCCAGTATCCGGAAGAAAACAGAGGCCTCATCCCGATGTTCACCGGTATGGACCATGTCCGTTTCCGTTCTCCGGTCCTCCCTGGCGACCAGATGGTCACCAAGGCTGTCATCAAGAAGATCATCGGCCGCATGGGCAAGGTCCACTGCGAATGCTCGGTCGAGGGCGTGCACAAGGCAGAAGCGGACTTCCTCTTCTATCTTCTCGACCCGAATGAAGGCCCGGAAGATAAGAAATAAAAGGGCAGAAGGGACCTCCGGCATCATGCCGGCTGCCGTTTGACGCTTTTTTCAAAAAATGAAAATGGTTAAAAATCAGCGAAATAGAGAGATAATAATAATAAACGGCGACAGAACGCCGGATTTCGCTTGAGATGGAAGTATAATTCGACTGCTTGTGGACGGATTATGTATTATGAAAACTTAAATTCGCCTTCGGGCGATCAAAAGATCAGTGCAAGCTGTCATAAAGGGGAAAGAACAATGGAACTCAAAGTCTTGAAAAATGAGGCACTGGATATCCATCCGTCGGCCGTGATTCATCCGAGTGCGATCATTCACAAGAATGTCGTCATCGGTGCTTATGCCTATATCGGAGAAAACTGCGAGATCGGTGAAGGCACCATCATCGGGCCGCACGCTGTCATCGCGAAGAATGTCCGCATGGGCAAAGAGAATCACATTTATCCGCATGCGGTCATTGGAGAAGACCCGCAGGATCTGAAATTCGCAGACGAATACAGCACTGTCGTCATCGGCGATCACAATCTTCTCCGTGAATACGTCACCATTCACAGAGCGACCGGGGAAAACTGCGAGACACGCATCGGCTCTTACAATATGCTGCAGGCCTATACCCACGTCGCACATAACTGCTGCTTCGGCGACCACATCGTCATGTCCTCCTTCTCGGGCGCGGCAGGCCATGTCACTGTCGAAGACCATGCCGTCATCGGCGGCATGAGCGGTCTTCACCAGTTCGTCAAGATCGGTGCCTGTGCTATGGTCGGCGGCATGTCCAAGATCGTGCAGGACGTCTGCCCTTATGTCATCGCAGATGGCAATCCGGCCCGCGTCGTAGGGCTGAACAGCGTCGGACTTTCCAGAAATGGCATCACGCCGGAAGGCAAGAGCCTCCTCAAGAAGGCCTATCGCATCATTTTCCGCTCCGGTATGAAGCTCTCTGAAGCCATCGAAGAAATGGAACAGGACTTCCCGTCCACACCGGAGGTGGAGCATCTTCTCCGCTTCCTGCGCAACTGTGAACGCGGCCTCTGCCGTACCAGAGAAAGAGACAGATAAAAAAGCCATCAAAAAAGCACCCGCAGCGTACCCCTTCGCTGCGGGTGCTTTTTGATGGCAATGAGAAATGGTGGCGGCAAAGCCGCGCTCCGTAGCCTCGAAGTTTGAAAGCGGGGATAAGTGGCTAGGGATTAGGGATGAGGAGCGCCGAGTGACTAGGAGACATCAGACTCCCGTATCGTCATTTTGAGTGCAAGCGAGAAATCCTTGTCATTCGCGGCTCAGCGGTCGATGTTTGGAACTCCTAAACGGGAAACCTGCTACCCGCTCACTTTCTGGCATCGCCCTGTTTCGTCATCCTGAGCGGCGAGAAACGTCGTATGTGAGATAACGAATGCCAGAACAGCTGCGACCTGAGCCCTCGATCTCGGCAAAGCCGCCACCACCATTCCTAATTCTTCATTTCAGTAGAGTTTTCACCCGCAATCAAGGGGCAGTACGCCCCAAGAGCTAACCCTGAACCCTCTTTCAGATTTTCCCGATCGCGATCGATACGACACCTTCGGAGTAGGGAGCGATGTCGTAGGGCTGATAAATGGCATAGACCACACGGTTCTTGCCGACGTAGAAATTGGTCGGAAGCTCCGTCACGGCATGATCCTCGAAGAGATGAATGTTCTTCTTCTTCGCAGTCACCTCGATGCACTGGTTCACATCATAGACCGTGAGATCAGGAAGGATATCCTTCAGGGAGAGGAGATCGCCGGCGCTGTTCCATGTGAGCCCCTTGGCGTGCGTTTCGCCGTGTGCGGCACCGGCGCGGAGGATCTGAGAGATGAGGACGATGCTCGTGATGCCCTGCGTGTTATTGATGTAGTTGCCGATCATCCCTTCATGCCAGGTCATCCAGCCAAGCGTCTTGCCATATTCATTCTCCGTGCGGAGGGACGCCGTGAAGTCAGCCTTTTCGCGGCCGATGACGGCATTCACCTTGCCGGCGTACTCCGCATTGTTGGCCTGCGAGAGGAGATAGGGCGTCTTCATCACCGCATGGTCTGTGTCGAAGGCATCCGTGCGGAAAGCGCCCGAGCGTTCCTGGGCTGTCGTCCCAAGCCCAGGCCAGAGCGAAGCCTCTGCAGAAGGCATCGCCAAAAGAAGCGCACCGGTAAGTGCGAAGATGGAGAGATACTTTGTGAGTTTCATGGGAAAGCCCCCTTTCTTTTCTTCATTATAGCATAAGTCGGGGCGAGGGGGTCAGGGTTAACCCATGGGGTGGCTCCGCCGAGATCGATGACGAGGTCGCAGCTGTTCTGGCATTCGTTATCTCACATACGACGTTTCTCGCCGCTCAGGATGACGAAACGGGGCGATGCCCGAA
>JAIJLI010000246.1 GCA_022722495.1 Dialister sp.
TTTTATAGGCCCGATATTCATCCATATCTACCAAGAATGTACAGATTCGCTTGCCGCTTTCGCGGAGACGAAGCTGCCGTTCGCTGGTTGCGCTCGGAATGGGGAGCGCTTTCTCTTCCAGTTCCAGAAGAGAGGCGGCCAAAGCTTCTCTGGCCTTCTTCGCAGCCTCATTCATGGTGCTGGCTTTCGCTTCACAACCGATGAGGTCTGGAAACATCACGAAGAACATTCCCTTTTTCTGATCGTATGAACAAATGGCGGGGTAGAAGTATTTCATCTCTGTCCCCCTTCCCTCTTCTTACCACTCTCGATGGCAGATCACTGCCATCCCTATTGTATACTATTTGGGCATGGAATGGCAACAAAAAGTAAAGAAAATGTAAGAAAAATGAAGGTTCAGGGTTCAGGTTGGCGAGTCCAGGGTTGCCCGTGGGTTGAGCTGCCCATGGATCGCGGATGAAAGCTTTGTTCGAATGAGGAATTAGAAATGAGAAATGGTGGTGCGGCGCATAAAAATAATGAAGCGCCGCGGAGTTTTGATAGCATTTCGCGCCGTCGTCATTTCGAGCGCAAGCGAGAAATCTCTATTGCAGAGCGCTCATTGCCTGCTGTGAGACAGCACCAAGACATCGTTTTTCCCAGACACATACGCGCTGATTCCCGCAGAGCAGTAGAGATCCCTCGGCTACGCTCGGGATGACGATGCCGGAGAATCCCAGTCACTAGTCACCAGTCACTAGCTTCTACCACATCACAGATCCAGGTTCGTGACGTCCTTCGCATGCTCTTCGATGAATTTGCGTCTCGGCTCGACCTTGTCGCCCATGAGGATGGTGAAGAGGCGATCTGCTTCGACAGCATCGGTGAGCTCGACCTTCAGCATGACGCGCTGTTCCGGATTCATCGTGGTATCCCAGAGCTGTTCCGGATTCATTTCGCCCAGCCCTTTGTAGCGCTGGATCGCACAGCCATCGCGGCCGATCTCATCGAGGAGCTTATTCTGTTCATCATCATCGTAGGTGTAGTATTTCTGACGGCCCTTGCGTACCTGATACAGCGGCGGCTGGGCGATGAAGACGTGACCTTCGGTGACGAGCGGCTTCATATAGCGATAGAAGAAGGTGAGGAGCAGTGTCCTGATGTGCGCACCATCGACATCGGCATCCGTCATGATGATGATCTTGTAATAGCGGAGCTTCGTGATGTCGAAGTCTTCACCGACGCCCGTGCCGAAAGCGGTGATCATGGTACGGATGGCATCGGAATTCAGGACACGGTCGAGGCGGGCTTTTTCTACATTCAGGATCTTGCCGCGCAGCGGGAGGATCGCCTGATAGCGGCGGTCACGGCCGGACTTCGCAGATCCGCCTGCAGAGTCCCCTTCGACGATATAGATCTCTGTCATCTTCGGGTCTTTTTCTGTGCAGTCAGCCAGCTTTCCCGGAAGGCTGGAGACTTCGAGCGCATTCTTGCGCCGGGTCAGCTCACGCGCGCGGCGGGCTGCTTCGCGGGCACGGCTCGCCGTGATGCCCTTCTCGACGATGGCCTTCCCTTCCGCGGGATGCTCTTCGAGGTAGGTACGCAGGCCTTCCGAAACGAGATTATCCACGATGCCCTTGACCTCGAGATTTCCGAGCTTCGTCTTGGTCTGGCCTTCAAACTGCGGATTCGGCACTTTGACAGAAATGACGCAGGTCAGCCCTTCACGGACATCATCGCCGGAAAGGTTCGCTTCATTGTTCTTGAGGATGTTATTCTTACGCGCATATTCATTGAGGACACGGGTGAGCGCGCTGCGGAAGCCGGCAAGGTGCATGCCGCCTTCGATGGTATTGATGTCATTGACGAAGGTATACATGCTTTCGCTGTAGCCCGTCTGGTACTGCATCGCGATATCGACGATGACCTTATCCTTCTCGCCTTCAAACGCAATGACTGCCGGATCGACAAGATCCTTGCCTTCGTTCAGGAACTGAACGAATTCCGTGATGCCGCCGGCATAGTGGAATTTCTCCTCGTGGGTCGCACCGTCGCGCAGGTCTGTCAGCGTGATGGTGAGGCCTTTATTCAGAAAAGCCAGCTCGCGCATGCGGATCTTCAGGGTATCATAATCGAAGTCCACCCCTTCTTTGAAGATCTCGATATCCGGCTTGAAGGTGACAGACGTGCCCGTCTCCTTCGTTTCTCCGTAGGTCTTCATATACTGCGTGACTTCCCCGCGGGACAGTCTCATTTCATGGAAATGTCCTTCACGGCGCACCACGACGCGTGTCCATTCGGAGAGCGCATTCACGACAGAGATGCCGACGCCGTGCAGACCGCCGGAGATCGGATAGCCATCCCCGCCGAATTTGCCGCCTGCATGGAGTACGGTCAGTACGACTTCCATGGCAGGTTTCCCAGTCTCGTGCATCCCCGTCGGGATACCGCGGCCATTATCCGTGACTGTACAGCTGCCGTCATCATTGAGCGTCACTTCGATGTGCGTGCAGTAGCCTGCGAGTGCTTCATCGATACTGTTGTCGACGACTTCGTAGACCAGATGGTGCAGACCGCGCGCTGATGTCGAGCCGATGTACATACCCGGACGCAGGCGCACCGCTTCGAGCCCTTCGAGGACACGGATGTCATCTGCGCCGTAGTCTTTTTTGCCATTCTCTTCGCTGTGACGAGCCTGGATTTCATGAATATCTTCAGACATGGGATTCTCCTTACAAAAAAATGGCGGCCTGTCATGCATGACCGCCTTTTATTTATTTACATATATATAAACGCACCTTGATGGTGCGTATTTATTATACCATATTTGAGAGTATTTCGCATGAAGGGGAAATGGGGGAAAGCGCAGGGAAACGCCTGCCATGCGAAAGCGCCCCCTCCCTTTTGCAGCCGCCGCATTTCCCCTACCCGTCCCACCTGTGTTACAATGAAGGAAATGCAAACACAGTGAGGCTACTTATGAAAAAATTTCTTTTCCTTTTATTGATCTTAGGCGGCGCGATGTACTGGGGCTTCTCCTCAGGCAGCGAGCTCACGAAGAATGTCGTACATGAACCGGTCAGACCACATGCCGTCCAAAAGAGCCTGCCAAAGGACACACAGCCCTCCGAAGAGAAAGGCATCCTGACGGAGATCTCAGATACCGTCAGGACACTGATTTCCGGTCTTTCCTCCGCAGAGACCCAAGAGGGCAGCATCGAAGCACGGCCGCCGAAGCCGGACGCAAAAAGCCCCGTCGACGGGGCGGAGAAGCTCCTCACCGCCAAGGAAAAAATGGACAATGTGCTCCACTTCAGGGAAGCACTAGAGGCGCGTGTGCATCGAGAAGAATTCGTCCCCTTTGCCGAGATCCCGGACTACCTCAAGAAGGGGATCGTCGCGACCGAAGACCGCCGCTTCTATGAGCACGGCGCGATGGACCTCATCGGCGTCGCGCGCGCTGCTTTCACGAACTATCTCGCCGGAGAGACGCTTCAGGGCGGCAGCACCATCACCCAGCAGACCGTGAAAAATATCTTCCTCTCGAATGACCGCACCATGACCCGCAAGGTCGAAGAGCTGGCGCTCGCCGTTCAGCTGGAGCGGAATTACAGCAAGGAAGAGATCCTCGAGCTCTATCTGAATACCATTTACTACGGTCACGGCGCCTACGGCCTCAAGGAAGCCAGCCGCACCTACTTTGGCAAAGCGCCCATGGAGCTCGACCTCGCCCAGTGCGCGATGCTCGCCGGTCTCCCGCAGGCACCGTCTGCCTATGACCCCATCACACACCCGAAGGAAGGCGCGAAGCGCATGACCGTCGTTCTCGCCCTCATGGCCGAGCAGGGCGTCATCACGCCGACACAGGCCGCCTCGGCTGCAGCAGAGCTGTGGCTGAAGTGAGAAGTGCTGGAAGGGGCACCTTCCCCTAGAGGGGAAGGCTGTTAAGTTAAGGAAATCGTTAGCTACGTAACGTCTTGCTTCCCCCTTCGGGGGAAGTGCCGAAGGCAATATGTGCAAGCGAACTGGATTTTTAGGAGCGT
>JAIJLI010000247.1 GCA_022722495.1 Dialister sp.
TCGATGATGTGCTGATTTCTGTATTCCGGGAGGCACTCGCATGAGAAAAGCCACACTTCGCCGCACGACAGGCGAGACGGATATTTCCATCACTCTGACTGTCGATGGGACAGGACGTTTTGAAGGGACTAGCGGCATCGGATTCTTTGACCATATGCTGCACCTTCTGGCCCGTCACAGCGGCATGGACATTTCCCTCACCTGTAAGGGCGACCTCGATGTAGACAACCACCATACCATCGAAGACATCGGTATCACGCTGGGAGAGGTATTCGAAAAAGCGCTGGGGGATAAGAAGGGGATCCATCGCTATGGCTGCTTCTTCTGCCCGATGGATGAGACACTTTCCCGCATCGTGCTCGATCTATCCGGTCGGTCGTACCTCGTCTTTGATGTCGATATCCCTGTCGAGAGGATCGGCAGCTTCGAGACGGAAATGACGAGGGAATTCTTCCTCGCCTTTGCAAACAATGCGAAGATGAATCTTCACATGGCGACGCTGTATGGCGTGAACGGGCATCACATCGTCGAGTCCCTTTTCAAAGGTATCGGCCACGCGCTGAAGGAGGCTGTCACCATCGAAGGCGACACGGTATTATCCACCAAAGGAGTGCTCTGATGAAAATAGCCATCATTGATTACGATGCAGGAAATCTGGCAAATGTCGTGCGCGCAGCCACCCGGGCCGGTCTTGATGTCATTGTTACTCGCGATCCGGAAGAGATCCGCGAGGCGAAAGCCATGATTCTCCCCGGCGTCGGTGCGATGAAGGATGCCATGGAACACCTCTCCGGCTATGGACTGACAGAAATCATTCGCGAAGAAGTCAGAAAGGGCAAGAAACTCGCCGGTATCTGTCTCGGCATGCAGGCACTCTATGAAGTCTCCGAAGAGGGCGGCGAAGTGCCGGCTCTTGGGCTCCTTTCGGGGCGTATCGTCCATTTCCCAGAAGGAAATCTCAAAGTCCCGCACATGGGATGGAATGAGCTCGTGATGCACCGGCCGCATGAAGTGCTTGCCGGTCTCCCCGAGAAGAGCTACGTCTACTTTGTGCATTCCTACTACAAGACACCCGGGGACAGCGAAGACATCATCGCTTCCGCAGACTACGGCGTCACCGTGCCTGCCGTCGTCGGGAAAGACAATGTATTGGGATTCCAGTTTCATCCAGAAAAATCCGGCCCCATCGGACTTAGGATCTGGAAGAATTTAGCAGAATGGTTACAAAAATGAAAATATTTCCAGCAATTGATATAGAAGACGGGCACTGCGTCCGCCTAAAGCAAGGCAAAATTCAGGACCTCACCGTCTATGGCGATGATCCGGTAAAAATGGCACTCAAGTGGGAAGAACTCGGGGCCAAATACCTTCACGTCGTCGACCTTGATGGCGCTTTCAAAGGAAATGGCGTGAATACCGAGGTGATCCATCGCATCTGTCAGGCGGTGAAGATTCCCGTCGAAGTCGGAGGCGGCATCCGCACAGAGCAGGCCATCAAGCAGCATATCGAGAACGGCGTATGGCGCGTCATCATCGGCTCGAAAGCGGTCGCCTCTCCGTACTTTGCGATCCAGGCCGCTAAGAAATACGGCGCTGACCATATCGCCGTCTCCGTCGATGCCCACGGCGACACCGTTGCCACCAACGGCTGGGTCGACGGCAGCCGCCAGAAGGTCCTGCCCTTCGTCAAGACGCTTCTGGAAAATGGCGTCAATACCATCGTTTACACCGACATCAGCCGTGACGGTATGCTGACCGGACCGAATTTCGAGATGATGGGAAAGCTGCAGGCACTTCCCGGGATCCACCTCATCGCTTCCGGCGGCGTTTCCTGTGCAGACGACCTGTGGAAGCTCTCTGACATGGGACTCTACGGTGCGATCACCGGCAAAGCCCTCTACGAAGAAAAAGTCACCATGGAAGAAATTGTGGAGATCCAGGAAAAGTAAAGGGTTCAGTCTGACGGGAGCAAGGTTGATGTGGCGGCTGCGCCGCACCACAAGTTTAAAAGCAGGGATTAGGGATGATTGGCTAGGGATTGGGTGCCTCGAGTGACTGGGGACTAGTGACTGGTGACTTGAATACGACTTTTGGGCATCGCTCTATTTTACTTCGCGGCGCTTCCATAGTATTATGCGCCGCACCATCCCCGTTGAAACTCTTGGACCTCTTGAACCTGCTGAACCTCTTTCGCATGCAATCAAGGGACAGCACGCCCCTCGGGCTGACCCCAAGCCTTCTTGATCCACCACATTTGAGTACACCCGCAAAGGACGCAACATTATGCTAGCCAAACGAATCATTCCCTGCCTGGACGTGAACCACGGGCGCGTCGTCAAAGGCAAAAAATTTCACAATCTTCAGGACGTTGACGATCCGGTGACACTGGGAAAATACTACTCTGAATCCGGCGCGGACGAGCTCGTTTTCTATGACATCACTGCCACTCACGAAGGACGCGAGACCTTCGTCGATACCGTCCGTGCCATCGCAGAAGAGCTCACCATCCCCTTCACGGTAGGAGGCGGGATACGCAAAGCAGACGATTTCCGTACCATGCTGCTGGCAGGAGCCGACAAAGTCTCCGTCAATTCTGCCGCTGTGATGCATCCTGAAATCATCCGCGAAAGTGCGGAACGCTTCGGCAATCAGTGTGTCGTCCTCTCCATTGACGGCAAGCGTAACGGCAAAGGCGGCTGGGACGTCTTCGTCGAAGGCGGACGCAAGAATACAGGACTGTCCGTCGTAGACTGGGCCAGAAAAGGCATGGAGCTCGGCGCAGGAGAGATCTGCATGAATTCCATCGATGCAGATGGTGAAAAAGATGGCTATGACCTGGAGCTCATGCGCGTCCTCGCAGAAGAACTCTCCATCCCCGTTATCGCCTCCGGCGGCGCGGGGAAGAGAGAAGACTTCCTCAAAGCCTTCGTAGCCGGCGCTGATGCAGCACTGGCTGCTTCCGTCTTCCACTTCGGAGAAATCGCGATTCCCGACCTCAAACACTACCTCGCACAGAACGGAGTAGAAATAAGAGTATAAATGGTTCAAGGCTCAAGGGGGAGGAGCAGCTTCGCCGCCATATAAAATTTGTGGCGAAGCCGTTCCATAACCCTGCACCCGATTTTCCATCCCAATGCTACAAAATGCGAAAGGCAACATTATGGAAACAGTAGACATAAAAAACATTTCTTTCAATGAAAAAGGCCTTGTGCCTGCCATTGTGCAGGACGCCAGAAGCGGCGAGATCCTCATGATGGCCTATATGAATCAGGAATCCTTGCAGAAAACCATCGAGACAGGAGAGACCTGGTTCTTCTCCAGAAGCCGACAGAAGCTTTGGCACAAAGGGGAAGAATCGGCCCACTTCCAGCATGTCAAGAAGATCTTCGTGGACTGCGATGCGGACACACTCGTCGTGCAGGTCATTCCCGATGGCCCTGCCTGCCATACAAACAACCCCACCTGCTTCTTCAGAAGCCTTACAGAGTGGGAAAATAGGGAAGAAACAGGAAGCCTTGCGATCCTTCATACCCTTTTTGAAGAAATCAAAGATCGCCGCGCCCATCCGCAGGATAAGTCCTACACCAATTACCTGCAGAACGAAGGCAAAAACAAGATCGACAAGAAGATCGGCGAAGAAGCCTCTGAAGTCATCATTGCCGACCAGCATCAAGACAAAGAAGAGATCATCGACGAGTCCTGTGACCTCCTCTATCATCTGTTTGTGATGTGGGAAAACTCTGGCGTCGACCTCTACGACATCATGCGTAAACTCGAAGAACGCGACGAGAAGAAAGGCAATAAAAAGAAAGTCGGACATCAGGATAAGATCTTTTAGATAGAAAAAAAGGGGCTGTGAAGAAATGAATCTTCATTTCTTCACAGCCCCTTTTTACTTTGCTTTCATTTGGTTCAAGGTTCAGGGTTCAGGGTTCAGGTGGCGGCTTCGCCGCCTTTTTTAGAAGATGGTATTCTCGTATCGCAGCCTTCCCCTCTAGGGGAAGGTGCCCCGCAG
>JAIJLI010000248.1 GCA_022722495.1 Dialister sp.
TTTATACATAGCTTCGTCATCATCCTCCTTAAATAGCTCGCTATTCGCGTCAGATGATTCCTTGCTCTGTATAAAAATCCAAGAATGAAATCTGACAACGATTGAATCAGTGTTTCCTTAAACCATGTAAGGAGTTTCCTATGAATATCGAAGCATGCTACAACAAAATGGGCGCTGACTACGCCGAAGTGAAGAGCCGTCTCCCAAGCGACGCCTTTATCAAGCGTTTTGCGCTGAAATTCTTAGACGACCCCACCTTCGCGCTGCTCGAAAAGAGCCTCGCTGAGGAAAACGTGGATGAAGCCTTCCGCGCCGCACACACGCTGAAGGGCATCACGCAGAACCTCGGCTTCAGCCAGCTCTCCCCGCTGGCGATCGAGATCACGGAGATCCTCCGCCAAGGTACCATGGACGGCACAGACACCCTCTTCCCGCAGCTGAAGGAAAAATATGACAGGACCGTCGCCTGCATCAAAGAGGTCGACGAATAGGACGCAGCAAAAGCGTTTTGGATCGTGAATGATTCAAAGCGTTTTTTTATTTGCGACTTTCGTGACTGGTGACTGGTGGCTGGTGGCTGGTGGCTGGGAAACAGCAGACTCTCACATCATCATTTCGAGCGCATGCGAGAAATCTTTGTCATTCGCGGGGAAACGGGTCATGAGAGAAACGCGCAAACGGGAAACCTGTTATCCCAAAGCCTTCGGGCATCGCCATGATTTATACGCCGCGGCGCTCGTATGCTGCCGTTTTTCGCACACTTGCGAGAACGTGACTGGCGATTTCAAACAATGATTTGCATACCGCCAGTGCCCTATCCGCCCTTCGGGCACCTTCCCCTAGAGGGGAAGGCTAAAGCAGTACGGTGCTTCGCACCGAATATAAAATATTGGCAAAGCCGCCACCACAAGTTTGAAAGCAGGGATGTGTGGCTAGGGATTAGGACTCTCAACCGACTGGTGACTGGTGACTAGTGACTAGTGACTGGAGTGCCAGCTCATGGCATCGCCATGATTTATACTCCGCGGCGCTTCTGATTTTTATGCACCGCACCACCATTTCGCATTTCTCATTTCTAATTTCTCATTCAATCGAGGTTTTCATTCGTAATCATGGAACGGCACGCCCCACGGACTAACCCTGAACCCTGAACCCTGAACCCTGAACCCTCATCGATTTTATGATTTCTTTAACTCCGGGCGATCTGCCATACACACACTATATTTATACTACTTATATATGTCTCATTACATATACCTGAGTGTGCTATAATATAGCGTAGGCTTATGTGCCTTAACGGAGGAATCATGATATCGATCGTAACACCTGTATATAACGAAGATGGCAATGTCGTCTATTTCCATGACGAAGTGACGAAAGTCATGCAGACACTGGATATGGACTACGAGATCATCTACGTCAATGATGGCTCGAAGGATCGCACCGACGAGCTGATCCACCAGCTAGCAGCCGGAGACCCGCATGTACGGGCGCTGACCTTTGCACGCAATTTCGGCCACCAGATCGCCATCACCTGCGGCATGGACTTTGCTGTCGGAGACGCCGTCATCACGATGGATGGCGACATGCAGCACCCACCGGCGCTCATCCCGAAGCTCATCCAAAAGTGGCAGGAAGGCTATGACATCGTACAGACCATCCGCACCGCGACAGAAGATGCCGGCCCCATCAAGAAGCTGACCTCGGCAGGCTACTATGCAGTGATCAATTCCATTTCAAACTCGCCCGTCGTCCCGGGCGGCTCCGACTTCCGCCTGATGGACCGCAAAGCGCTCGATGCCTTTCTGCGTTTCCGTGAGCATTCCCGCTTCATCCGCGGCATCGTAGGCGGACTTGGCTTCAAGCAGTGTACCATCGAATTTGAAGCGCCTGCCCGCCACGCCGGTGTCTCGAAATTTTCCATGAAAAAAATGCTGCACTTCGCGATGGACGGCATCATCACGAATTCCACCCTGCCGCTGCGTGTGGCATTCTATCTGGGGGTCTTCGCGGCCGTCGCAGGCATCCTTCTCATCCTTCATGTCCTCTACTGCGTCATGATGGACAAAGCCGTCCCCGGCTGGGCGACCATGACCATCCTCATCGCCATCTTCGGCAGCTTGAATCTCATGGGCCTCGGCATCATCGGCGAATACCTCGGACGTATGTTTGAAGAGACCAGAAACCGCCCCCTCTACTGGCTCTCCGACGACACCGCCGCCCATCTCGATAATCCCTACCGCGTGAGCCATAAAAAAGAGTGACTGGGACTATTGACTAGGGACTGGGAACTAGCAGCTAGGGATTAGGGGCTAGGGGCTAGGGATTAGACGTCAGACGTCTGCCCTTCGGGCATCGCCACTATGTATACTCTGCGGCGCTTAGATCCTTCGACTCAGTTCTCATACTTCAGATAAGCCATTCTCTAACCTCCGCTCAGGATGACGAAATGCGCCGCACCAACCCCTTTGAACCTCTTGAACCTATAGAACCCGCTCCCCCTCTTTCATACGAAATCAAGGGGCAGCACGCTCCGCGGGCTACCCCTTCACACTCCATTTTTCCGAAAGGAGACCTCCTCTTGTCCAATACATCCTTTTTTGAAAGTGAATTGTTTTCCGAACTGACGGAAGACCTGCACCAGTCTTCGCGTTTTACTGCGACGTACCGCATCGCAGCTCCCACCTATGAAGAGGCGAAGAAGATCGCCTTCGCCATTGCCGTCGAGCAGACGATCGAGTGTCCTTACGAGCTGGTAGACGGCACTCCGATCGCTGACACCATCGTCGGACAGATCGAAGATCTGAAAAAGGCGGAAGCCGGCGCATACTATGCGACGATCTCCTATGAGCCGGAGGCTGTCGGTGATGAGATGGCCGAGCTCCTCAATATGCTTTTCGGAAATACAAGCCTGCAGCCCGGCGTCCGCCTCATGTCCTTCGAGCTGCCCGAGACCATGTACAACAATTACCCGGGCCCGCGTTTCGGCAGAAGCGGACTTCGTGACCTCTGCGGCGTGCCGCGCGGTCCGATCCTCATGTCAGCCATCAAGCCGCTCGGCAGATCTCCGAAGGAGCTCGCGCAAATGGTCTATGACCTCGCACTCGGCGGCTGCCCCATCATCAAGGATGACCACAGCCTCATGGACCAGCACTATGCGCCTTTCAAGGAACGTGTCCGCCAGTGCGTCATGGCACTGGCGGATGCCAAAGAGAAAACAGGCAGGAAAAGCATGTACATCGCCAACTGTACCACAGATGGTCTTGGCTTCCTCGAGCGTGCCTATCAGGCCAAGGAGATCGGGGCTGACGGCATCATGGCCGCCCCTGCCATCACCGGCTTCACCATGATCCGTGATCTCGCACGGGATCCGGACTTCGGCCTGCCGATCTTCCTGCACCCCTGCTTCTCCGGTCCGCTGGTCCTCTCGCAGGATGCGGGCATTTCTCCCTTCTGCTACTATGGCCAGCTCTCCCGACTCGCCGGCGCAGATGCAGTCATCTTCACCAGCTTCGGCGGTCGCTTCTCCTTCTCGCAGGATACCTGCCAGAAGATCGCGGAAGGCACCGAGTCGAAGATGGCAGACCTTCGGACAAGCTTCCCTGTCCCTTCCGGCGGCATGCGCTGGCAGCTCTTCAAGGAAATGGTCCGCATCTACGGTCCCGATACCATCTTCCTCGTAGGCGGCGCTCTTCAGACAGAAGGCCCCGACCTCACCGCGAATACGAAATTCTTCCTCGAAAAGCTCGCGGAAGCGGCGGGGCAAAAGTGACCGGCGATCTGCCCATTCCTCAGCGGCAAAGCCGCCGCAGCGCCTCATCAAAAAATAGGCGATGTGAAATAACGATCATCTCATTTTCTCGTTCCATCTGCCGCGGGGGATTTGCAGCTCTCATAGGAGTGACCAGGAAACCTTATCCCAGCTGTCTTTCATGCCATAGTCACCCTATCCGCCCCTGCGGGGCACCTTCCCCTAGAGGGGAAGGCTGCGATACGAGAATACCAT
>JAIJLI010000249.1 GCA_022722495.1 Dialister sp.
CTAACCCTGAACCCTGAACCCTGAACCCTGAACCCTGAACCCTCAAGAGTATACCGCCGCCATGACGCCAACGGTATCCCGATTATTTCTTTTTTCTCCCCTTGCGGCTCTGGCGATGACGGGCTTCGGCACGCATGCGGCGGATCTCTTCCTTTTCACGCAGTGCATTCTCTGCTGCCTCTCTCTCCTTCTGCTTCTGGTGGTAGTTGTAGATATTCATCGCAAGGCACACCAGGATCATGAGCAGGATCGCCCCGCTCTGGACGTTCAGCCCCTGATTGAAAATATTCCATACGCCGAATACGAGGGCAATAGCAAATAAAATCCCACGAAGTCTCATTCTTGCATCTCCTTACAAAAGCCTTGAGAAGCAGAGCCGATATCCGGCTCTGCTTTCGCACATACAATATCAGTATATATATTAAAGGATTTATGCCACAGACGCAATAGCGGAAGCATGAAAAAAGGAAATCGGACAAGTACCGATCTCCTTTGTACAGACAGTCAGGGAAGGATGGCAGATGAGCAAACCCTGCGTCTTTTTAGAGCAATCCCCGGACCAAGATCCCGAAAATGAGGATCGGCAGCACGTACTTGAAGTACGGCTTCACCCAGCGGGGCATCTTCACGCCGGTTCCCATATTGACCTCCGCCATGTACTTGTCGAAGCCCCAGCCATAGCGGGTGGTGCAGAAGAGGACGAAGAGGAGAGAGCCGCCGGGAAGGACAAGGCTCGAGACGAAGAAGTCTTCCGTATCGAGGATGCCGCGTGCGCCCAAGAGGTGGACGTCCTGCCAGACATTGAAGCCCAGGACGCAGGGGATGGAGCCGAAGAAAACGAGCGGGAGCAGGATGAGGACACTTTTTTTGCGGCTCCAGCCGAAGTTGTCCATGCAGTTGCCGATGAGACTTTCAAAGACCGCCGTGACGGTCGAGAAGCTCGCAAAGGTCATGAACAGGAAGAAGAGCCCGCCCCAGAGCTGTCCCATCGGCATATTGATGAAAATATTCGGCAGCGCCACGAAAATAAGGGACGGTCCTTCCGCCGGAGCGACGCCGAAGGCAAAGCAGGCAGGGAAAATGATGATGCCTGCCATGATGGCGACAAAGGTGTCGAGGATCGTGATGCGTACCGCTTCACCGGTGAGTGAATTGTCCTTGCTCATGTAGCTGGCAAAGATCTCCATACCGCCCTGCCCGACCGAGAGTGTAAAGAAGGCCTGAAACATCGCTGCGGAAGCCACATTGCCAAGACCGGCGGCTGCCGCGCGGTCCCAGTCCGGGAGCAGGTAGAAACGAAGTCCTTCTTCTGCGCCGGGAAGGAGCAGGCTGTTTCCTGCCAGAATGACGATGAGGAAGAGGAGCCCGAGCATCATCACCTTCGTCACTTTCTCAAGGCTCTTGGCAACGCCGCCCGCGCAGACCGCAAAGCCGATGAGAACATTGAGCCCCATGAAGCCCAAGAGCTCTGTAGGATTGGCCAGCATACTGCCGAAGACATCCGCGACCTCTTTCGTCGAAAGCCCCTGAAAGGAGCCGTCCAGAAAACGAACGAAATAGTCCACCATCCAGCCGGAGATCGTGGTGTAGTAGATCATGAGCACGAAGCTCCCCGCCAGTGCGATCCAGCCGTGAAGGTGCCACCATGTCCCCGGCGGCTCGAGCTTCATGAAGCCTTCCTTCACGCTCTTGCGGCTCGCGCGGCCGACAGCCAGCTCCATGGTGACGACAGGGATCCCGAGGATCACCAGAAAGAGCAGATAAAATAAGACAAAGACGGCCCCGCCGTACTCGCCCGTCACATACGGGAAACGCCAGACATTCCCGATGCCGATGGCGCAGCCGGCGCTGACCAGAATAAATCCCAGACGGGACTTGAAACTATCTCTTGCTTCCATTCTTCTTTCCTCCATTTTTTGATGAGTGACTAGTGACTTGTGACTAGTGGCTAGGGATTAGGGATTCTCCCGCATCGTCATCCCGAGCGTAGCCGAGGGATCTTTCTTGCACACCGATAAACAGTAAGTGCGAGATGGCAGAAAAACGCAGCGTCAAAGCATCGTTTATAGAATGGCGCATACGTACTGATTCCCGTACTGCAATAAAGATTTCTCGACTTCGCTCGAAATGACGATACAGGGAGACCATGATCTAAGGAAACGCTGATTAAATCGCAGAGTCAGATTTTACAAGAATTTTTATACATAGCTTCGTCATAACCTTCCTTAAATAGCTCGCTATTCGCGTCAGGTTATTCCTCGCTATGTATAAAAATTCAAGAGTAAAATCAGACAACGATTTAATCAGTGTTTCCTAAAAGAACTGCGAAGCCGCCACCGCCATCCCTAATTTTATACCAAGCCTCGAATCAGAATGACGAGTATCAGTACAGGCAGTACATACTGAAAATATGGCTTGAGCCAGAGCGGCATCTTGAGACCACGGCCTGTATTGACTTCCGCGATGTACTTGTCAAAGCCCCAGCCCCACTTGGTCGTACAGAAGAGCAGGTAGATGAGAGAACCTGCCGGGAGCAGGATATTGCTCACAAGGAAGTCTTCACTGTCCAGGACATCGCGATCTCCGAGGAAATGCACGCCGGAGAGCACATTGTAGCCGAGAACGCAGGGGATGGAGAAGACGAAAATGATCGCCAGATTCAGCAGGACTGCTTTTCTGCGGCTCCATCCGAAATTATCCATGCTGCTTGCGATGAGATTCTCAAAAACGGCCGTGACCGTCGAGAAGCTCGCAAAGGTCATGAATACGAAGAAGAGCGCTCCCCAGAGCTGGCCCATGGACATGTGGCTGAAGATTTTCGGAAGGGTGATAAAAATGAGCGACGGCCCCTGATCCGGCTGCACATCATAGGCGAAGCACGCCGGGAAAATGATGAGCCCTGCCATGATGGCGACGAAGGTATCGAGCATCGCGATGCGCACGGCCTCTCCCCCCAGCGTAAAATCATCCGACATGTAGCTTCCGAAGATCTCGATCGCGGCGATGCCGAGGGACAGCGTGAAGAAGGCCTGATTCATCGCGGCGGATGCCACATTGCCGATACCGGCTTCTGCCGCACGTTCCCAGTCCGGAAGCAGGTAGAAGGAAAGTCCCGGCCCGCCGCCTTCGAGGAATGCACTATGCACGGCAAGCACGACGATGAGCGCAAGAAGGCAGAGCATCATGATCTTCGTGATGCGTTCTACACCGCTCTGGAGCCCCAGTCCGCAGACGAGGAATCCGCCGACGACCGTCATCGCCATGAAAAAGCCCATTTCCCATGGACTTGCCAGCATCGCGCCGAAGACCTCGCCGACCCCTTCCGCTTTCGCAGAGGCGAAGGTACCATTGACGAATTTCCAGAAATAGGCAAGCATCCAGCCGGATACCGTCGTATAGTACATCATGAGCAGGTAGCAGCCAAGGACGCAGAACCATCCATGGATATGCCACTTCGAGCCAGGTCTTTCCAGCGCGGCGTAGCCCTTGACTGCGCTTTTTCTGCTCGCGCGGCCCACAGCCAGCTCCATCGTCATGACGGGGATGCCCATCAGCACCAGAAAGAGCAGGTAAAAGAGGACAAATACCGCGCCGCCGTATTCGCCTGTCACATACGGGAATTTCCATACATTCCCGATCCCGATCGCGCACCCTGCACTGACCAGCAGGAAGCCCAGACGGGACTTGAAGCTATCACGTTCATTCATTGAAATATCCTCCCAAATGCATAATCTCATTTATTTTACACGGAATGCAGGGAAGGTTCAAGGGAAGAACGGAAAAAGGGGGCATGCGGAACGTGCGATGGCCTTAGGCGGCAGACCTTTCGTCCGCCTCCCTGCCATCTGCTCTCTGCCGGTCACTCCACAAAAAAGGCGATGTGAAAAAACGATCATCTCATTTTCGCGTTCCATCTGCCGCGGGGGACTTGCAGCTCTCATAGGAGTGACCGGGAAACCTTATCCCAACTGTCTTTCATGCCATAGTCACCCTATCCGCCCCT
>JAIJLI010000250.1 GCA_022722495.1 Dialister sp.
CTGTGGCCGCCGCTTCCTTCGCGTCATTGGTGAAGCGCACGCCTTTGGGTTTTTCATCGACGACGCCCTCAGAAGCGTAGGACTCATAGATGTCCTTCGGACTTCCGAGCTCCTTTGCGATGGCCTCTTCGGTGAGCCCGCGCTTTTTGCCTTCTTCAAAGTGGGCTTCGTAATCAGCGAGGATCTCTTCCACCTCGCTCTTCTTTGCATTTCTGAAATAGTAGCGGAGAAGGTCTAAAAATTCTGTTTTATTCATTGAGGTTCGCCTCCTTCTTGCATGAGTTTCTGTACTGCTTTGTTAAATTCCTGCCATTCTTTGACAGACTCTTTGAATTCTGTGCGCCCGCTGTCCGTGATGCGGTAGTACTTTCTGGGCGGACCATTGTGTGACTCGGCGAGATAGGTATCGACGAGCCCATCCTTCTTGAAGCGGTTGAGGAGCGGGTAAATGGTGCCTTCGGACATTTCAATGTATTTGGAAATCTCTGTCACCAGCTCGTAACCGTAGAAGTCTTTCCGGCGGAGCATGGAGAGCACGACGATCTCCATCACTCCCTTCTTGAGTTGGACGTTCATGATCGCTCCTTTCTTTAGGGAAATGCGGATCGCATATGTGATCTTGGTTCTCATCTGCTGATACTATATCACAAGGTACTTTGCAATGCAAGGTACTAAACGATAAAAGAGTCTAAGGGTGGTCTGTGGGGCGTACCGTCCCTTGATTGTGAATGAAAGTTCTACGCTCTAGTTAGGAGTGAGGAGTTAGGAGTGAGGAGTGAAGGTACGGCGCATAAAATTAGGAAGCGCCGTTGAGTTTTATAGGAATGATGAACAGGCTGTTTTATGTAATGAAGGGGATTGGGGTGCTATATGAATGGTGCGCCCCTTCCGCCACTTCTCACTAAGTCCAGAGATTGACAAATCGCAATACGAAATCCTCATTCGTTCAAAAAATTTCCATTTGACAAACCTGCGTGTATCCGTTATACTTGCAATCAAGTTCAAACAAGTACATGCTGTGAACGAGAGGAAATCGGAAGTTCGGAGCCTCAGAGAGCCGGTGGATGGTGAAAACCGGTGCGACGTATCCGTGATCTATCACTCGTGAGCTTCCCAGCCGAAGGTAGTAGGCTAGGACGGATGTCCCCGTTACGGAATAGCCATTAAAGTATAATGCAGGGTGGTACCGCGATCTCGCCCCTGTCCCAGAGTGGACAGGGGCTTTTTGATTTCCGGTACGCCCCTTGGCAGAGTATAAATGCAAGGTGGTACCACGCAAAAGCGTCCTTGCCCTTTCGGGACAGGGATTTTTTTCTTGGATCATCTGCGGATGGTGAGTGATAAGCCGGAGTGGTACCGCGCCAAAGCGCCTCCGATGAGAGTATTCTCATCGGAGGCTTTTTTTATCAGGAATGAGGAATGGGCGTGCGGCATACAAAAAGCGCCGCCGGTCTTGTCAATTTGCTCGTATCGCAAACCTCAAGCCTTTCACTTTGGATTTCCAAAACAACACGATCAAGAACGATTTGCTATTGACAACCAAAGGAGAACTAAAAATGGAAATGAAAAAAATGATGAAGAGAGCAGGACTTGGACTGATGCTGGCAGCTGCGATGGCAGGTCTTTCAGGATGCGGCGGCAATGGCAATAAGGAAAGCGCTTCGAAGCCGGCAGCAGGCGCGAAGGTCGCAAAGGTGGGCTTCCTGAATGGTGTGTCGGGCGGCGTCGCTTCGTATGGTCTTGCGGAGAAGGAAGGCTTTGACCTGGCGGTCGAGGAAGTGAATAAGGAAGGCAAGATCCACTTCGATGTCGAAATGGCGGATACGAAGGGCAATGTGCAGCAGTGCGTGAGTGCGGCGCAGAAGATGATCGCTGCCAAGAAGGTGCTTGTCGTCGGCCCCTTGATCTCCGGTGAATACAAAGCGGTCGGCCCGCTCTTCCAGAAGGCGCAGATCCCGCTCCTCGGCGTAGCGACCACCGCAGAAGGCCTCATCGAGATCGGCGACTACATGTTCAGAAACTGCGTGCCGGAGTCGAAGAATATCCCGCAGACCGTGCAGAAAACGCACAAGCTCCTCGGCTATAAGAATGTGGCTGTCCTTTACTCGAACAACAACGAGCATCAGGTATCTGCCTATAAGACTTTCGTGAAGGCGCTCGAAGCGGAGGGCGTGAACATCGTCGCGACGGAAACCTTCGCGGATAAGGATACGGACTTCTCCGCACAGCTGACGAAGATCCACAATGTGAATCCGGATGCGGTCGTCGTTGCCAGTTACTATCAGGAAGGCGGACTCATCCTGAAGAAGATGAGAGAAATGGGAATGAATCAGCCTGTCCTCGGGGATAACGGCTTCGTTTCGCCCGAGCTCCTCAAGATCGCAGGAGCGGCCGCTGACAATGTGTATGTCTCCTCTATGTGGTCGGCTGACCGCAACAGCCAGGCGACCAAGGACTTCGTGAAGAACTTCAAGGCGAAGTACAATCACGATCCGGACAACTTCGCAGCATGTGCGTATGTCTCTGTGAAGCTCGCAGCGAAAGCGATGGAAGACGCAGGCACCACGACGGATTCGAAGAAGGTCAGAGAGGCCCTCGCGAATGTGAAGAATTTCGAGTCCGCTGTCGGTCCGATGAACTTCAATAATTCCGGGGATCCGGATGTCGACCTCGTCCTCCTCAAGGTCGAAGGCGGAAAGTATGTGACGCTGAATTAAAACGGGTGCAGGGGTAGCCCATGGGCGTGCCGCCCCCTTGAGCGCGGATGAAAGCTCTGCGCGAATTAGGAATGAGGAATTAGGAATGAGGAATGAAGGTGGCGGCTTTGCCGCGAATATATATGAAGCGATGCCCGAAGATGGCATGCAAGTCACCAGTCACGAGTCACTCGAGGCTATTCATCCCTACTTTCAAACTTCAAACTTCACGGTTCGGGGGTGGTTTGCTCCATTCCGACGCTTAAACGTAAATCCATAGCAATGAAAAAGACTCTGTTAAAAGAGTCTTTTTTATTGCTTGTTATTGGTTGTTCGGGTGGGAGCCTGAGCGTTTTGTGGGAAACGTCAAACCTCCGCGGCGCTTCTGATTTTTATGCGCCGCACCACCATTTCTCATTTCTAATTTCTCATTCAAGAGAAACTTTCATCCCCAATCAAAGGGCGAGTTGCCCCACGGGGCTAACCGTGCCCCCTTTTTATACCTGCACGGGGATCAGGATTTCAGAGCCGATGGCTTCGCCGTCAGGGTTCTTCGCAGCGGTGAAGGTCCAGGTCTTTACGGAAGCGGTCACGTATTTCGAAAGAGCTTTGAAATCAGCACCGGACAGCTTCTCATCCTTCATGACTTCAGGAGCGCCGTCCATCTTCCCATCGCTATTCACATACACCTTCACGGTGAGGATGGGGTGAGCGTTTCTCTCAGCGGCCTCGCGGACTTCTTCCGGCATGTCTTTCAGGACCTGGCTGGTGGGGGCGGCGGGGACGGAGATCATGGTGGAGATGAAGCGGAGCGGAATGGTCACGCTCGTTGAGACAGATCTGTCACCGCGTTTCGCCGGCCGGAACTGCCAGAGGTTCACGGAATCTATGGCGTATTGGTCCAGAATGATGGAACCGGAGCTTTGTGCCACGGAAGCATTGGCCGCTGTCCCGTCTTCGGTGACGGTGAGGGCGATGAGCGTACTCGTGCTGTGTGGAAGCGCTGCCATCGCTTCCTGAATGGCGGCGTTCTGCGGCGCCATTTTGTGAGATCTAAGCGACGGCGGGACCTGCTGCGCTTCCGTGAGCGGGGTGCCGTCCTTATCCAGGTACACACCGCCGGAGGGAACGGCAGCCGATGCAGAGGCCGCGAGGGCGAGGGTGAGCAGGCTTGTGAGGATCAATTTTTTCATCAGAGTTCTCCTTTGAACAGTAAATGGAAGTTTTATGTTTCTTTCATTTATTCTAATGAATATGGAGAATTTCTGCAAGGGGGCGGGGATGGGTTCAGAAGGTTTAAC
>JAIJLI010000251.1 GCA_022722495.1 Dialister sp.
GTGCCGATGGTCGCAGCGAGTGCGGTCATCAGTGCGGAGAATGGCGATACATCGCCCGTGCCGCGTTTCTTGGTGCGGGCTTCTTTGGAAAGGACGCTGCCGATCGCATACGGCAGGTTCCGCCATGTTCTGAATTTCAATAAGCAGGTGAGGTACACGCCGGTACCGACCAGCAGGGTAAGCATGATAGGGCCCCATACGAGGCTGTCAATTTCATTGACGACTGAATTGATTGCAGCCATGTCCATAATAAATATCCCCCTTTAATCGATTTACCCGTTTCTTTAAAAAAACAAAACCGCCGAGCCCAGGTAAGAGATCTACGGGCTGGCGGTCAAAAAATGTATGCATCCACGCATAAGGGTGTTACCCCATTGCCAGCCCTGTCCTTTTGCCTGAGAGATTCGGGATCCACGGGTGAGATCCCTTTACACCTTCGGCGCCCGCCTCCTTTTCGCGGGACTCTCCAGAGTTGTGTCCGTACACAGTTTCGTATTCTAATGAACGCCTGATAGTGTTACTCCTTCGGCAGGCTGGAAGTTTATCACTTCTTTCAGGTCCTGATCTCTTATAAGAAGAAATCTTCGCCCGGGGTCGCCTTTTTTCAGTGTACTTCATCCACGCACTATGAAATTTTCATGCACTTCTGGTTTTCTTTCGAGAAACAAGCTTCTGAATTCCCTCTACTGGAAAATCTGCCGGGCATGTCGGCCTATATTCAAAGGTCATGAGCCTTCGACTATACAATGTGAGTGACTGGTGACTAGGGATTAGGGTTAGCCCGTGGGGCATACCGCCCTTTGATTACGTGCAAAAGAGGTTCAGCGGGTTCTGTGGGTTCTACGGGTTCAAAGGGTTCAAAGGGTTCGGTGCGGCGCATAAAAATCAGAAGCGCCGCGGAGTTTTAAAATATGCGGTATTCACGAAAGATGGGAAACCTGTGAACCTTTTGAACCTTCAGAACCTGTTTCCCCTATGAGACTTCGTAAGTAGGGAATAAGAATAGTCTCTTTCAAACTTGTGGTGGCGGCTTCTCCGATTTTTTAGAAAAGGCATCCCCCGTATCGTCATTTCGAGCGTAGCCGAGAAATCTTTCTTGCAGACCGTCAAACGTCGCTTGCTTGAAAGCCTTAAAGCGATGCATCGAGTCATCGTTTCCATAGAGACTTATAAGAGCTGATTCCATTCTGCAATGGAGATCCCTCGACTTCGCTCGGGATGACAGCCCGGGGAAACCGCCAGTCCCCTTTCTAATCCCTAATACCTTCTCTCTAAAACCTGCGGCGCTTCCATCTTTTTCACGCCGCTACCACCATTTCTCATTTCTAACTAAAATACAAAAGCCCGCAGGAGATCAGATCTCCTTAGCGGGCTTCCTTGCTCAAGATATGCATTTCGCCATTTATAAAGAAGTAGGGCCTCCGCGGCGGGGAAGACTTTCTGGGGATCTTCCCCGCCGCCCGGCAGACTCCTTGGATCAGTTTAGGAGGGCTTATCCGAAGGAGTGCCCTTTGCCGGATGGGGTGTCATATTATGCCGCCGGGAAGGAAAATGGGAAAACCTTCAGGGAGGAAATAATATGTTATATCAGGACCTGATGCTAGTCCGCGAGACTGTCTTGAGCCTTGGACATTTTGACCTTGCTGGGATCTAAATCTTCGTATTCTTCGTATTCTTTACCAGTTTTGAGATGGTCGAAATATTTAGCTGTCTCTCTTACGACGACGCCGGAGAGAGCCAGAAGGGCGATCAGGTTTGGAATAGCCATGAGACCATTGACGATATCCGCCAGGACCCAGATGGCTTCAAGCTTCAGGAATGCGCCGCTTGCGACGAGGATGATGAAGATGATGCGATAGGGAAGGACACCCTTCGTGCCGCAGAGATAGATCATGCAGCGTTCCCCATAGTAGTTCCATCCAAGGATGGTGGTGAAAGCGAAGAGGACCAGCCCGATCATCAGCATATAGCCGCCGAATACGGGGAATGCATCTTTGAAAGCTGCATTCGTGAGTGCTGCACCGTTGAGACCATTCATCCATTCGCCGGAAACGACGATGGAAAGACCGGTCAGTGTGCAGATGATGATGGTATCGATGAAGGTACCAGTCATAGAGATCAGCCCCTGTTCTGCAGGCCATTTGGTCTTAGCGGCAGCAGCTACAATAGGAGCAGAGCCGAGGCCGGATTCATTGGAGAATACGCCTCTGGCGATACCATTTCTCATCGCGAGCATCACTGTCGCACCCAGGAAACCGCCGGCTGCTGCACTTCCGGAGAAGGCACTGTACACGATGGTCTGAATGGCTGCAGGCACCTTGTCTGCGAAATACACAAGTACACCGATAGTAGAAATAAAGTAAATCACTGCCATAGCCGGAACGATCTTTGCAGCGGCCGATGCGATAGACTGCAGCCCGCCCAAGGTGATGGCTGCGACCAGAAGGGTCAGGATGAGAGCGGTCCACATAGGATCGAGACCGATCGTCATTTTGGTGATATCGACGATGGAATTCACCTGAGCAAAAGTACCGATACCGAAGTAAGCGACCAGTACGCCAAAGATGGCAAAGAGCGATCCCAGCCATTTGAACTTAGGGCCCATACCATTCTTGATGTAGAACATCGGGCCGCCGGCGATCTCGCCTTTGGAGTCCACTTCACGATATTTCACCGCCAGAAGACCTTCGGCATACTTGGTGGCCATTCCGAAGAATGCGGCCATCCACATCCAGAAAATAGCGCCCGGGCCGCCGGCAGCGATCGCTGTCGCGACACCTACGATATTCCCTGTACCTACCGTAGCAGAAAGTGCTGTGCAGAGAGCTTTGAAGGAGTCGATATCCCCGTTTCCCTTATTCTGTGCTTTGAAGATCAGTCCCAGTGCCTTTGGCAGCTGGAAGATCTGCAAGAGCTTCAGACGAAGCGTCAGGAGGATACCCGTCCCTACCAACAGTACCAAGAGCGGCGGTCCCCATACAAAACTATCGATCGCATTCAGCAATTCAAGATTCAAATCCATTTCTTTGTCTCCCTCCAGGAAAGTAAGATAAATAAAAAAGCCGGCGTTTCCAATAAAAAATAACTCTGGAAGCCGGCATTGTCTACCTTAACGATCACAGGAAGTATGACGTTTTTTCTCTGTCCTTTTGCCTGAGAGATTGGGATCTTGCGACCCTTACACCTTCGGCGCTCTTATTATGAGACTCTCCAGAGTGTGTCCACATGCGGTACTACCTCTTTCGAGATACCTGAGAGTGTTACTCCTTCGGTAAGCCTTACGGCTTTCTCCCACATGTTTCATCCACCAATATGAATTTGATGTTTGCATTATAAGTCCCTTGCTTTCATTTTGCAAGAGGAAATTTTTGATTTTATCTTTTTCTAATAATTGACTGCAGGTGTAGTTTCTAGGGATTGGGGTTCGTTGCACTAATGGCTTTAATTAACAGTGGTGTTTATAAAGCATGATGATGGGGAGAAGGAGCTGCGGTTGTTATATTATCCCACAGGTCTTTTAATTATGTATCAGATAGTTTTGCTCGGAAGATGGTGTACTGAATCCTTGATCTCAGGTCAGCCGCCACCCTCATTTCTAAATTCTCATTTTGGCAGAACTTTTTACACAGAATCACTGGGGAGATACATCCTTATCACCTTCTTTATGATTCTTCTCTTTCTCCTCGGATTTCCAGTTGCCCGTCACCTCAAAATCACGGGTTCCCGGAAAACAGCACGTCTGTGATTCCCTCGATCTTCTCCCCCCCCGAAATACGTATACCCCTGTCAGTAGTGATAGGGGCATACGTGTACTTGGTTCTGATTTTTCTCATCTGCTAAACACACTCTCATCCCAGTGCGACATCCAGAGTCATCATCAGCATAAAGCCGATGGCAAAAGAGATGACCCCTACATCAGAGTGTTCACCTGCTGACATTTCCGGGATCAGCTCCTCCACCACGACATACATCATCGCCCCGGCTGCAAAAGAAA
>JAIJLI010000252.1 GCA_022722495.1 Dialister sp.
CATCGGACTATTCAACATAGCACGCTATACCGCTAGCATGCCCCTATTGCCTTCGGCACTTCCCCCGAAGGGGGAAGCAAGACGTTACGTAGCTAACAAATTCCTTAACTTAATAGCATGACTAACATGGGGAACCCGTTGAACCTTTTGAACCCATAGAACCTGTTCGACCTTTTATTCTCTATCTAATTTCATTCTGACCGCATTCAGCACTTCTTCCCGAAGTGCCTCATCCATACCGTCGATGATGGGACGGATCAGGGCTTCGACCACAATGCGGCGGGCTTCTTCCAAAGTGAAGCCGCGGCTCATGAGGAAGTAGATGGTATTCTGGTCAAGCTGCCCTGCGCTGGATGCATGATTGCCCTGTACGTCATCCTCGGTACAGAGAAGAAGCGGGAGGGAAATGTTTTTCGTCTTCGGATCGAGCTGGATGGCGAAGTCGCCTTCGTCGCCCACGGATCCGGCGCAGCCACGCTTGAAGTCGAGCGTACCGCGGAAAATCTTCTTCGATTCATCCGCCAGTGCGCCTTTGAGATCGATCTCTGCCTTCGTCTTTTTCCCCACATGATCGATGTGGTAGAAGAAGTCGAGATGCTGCCTCCCGCGGCCGGCATAGATGGCTCTTTCATTCATCTCGGAATGATCGCCGGAGAGCTTTCCATAGCTGTGAACGATGATCTTCTCTCCGCCGAGCTCAGCCGCATAGAAGTCGGCATGGGCACGAGCGGCGAGTACGCTGTGACGCTGGTCATAGATGACGGTCTTGGTGAGGCCGCTTTCCAGGCGCGATACGTGGAGCCTTGCATCCTCTGCAAGCTCATAGTACGCAGCAAGGACGCAGATCCCTTCCCTGTCTCCGCCCGTGAGCTTCCATGTGAGGGAAAGGGACGCACCCTTTTCGAGCCGGAAAAGAAAGGCTGCCGACGCGCCCTCTTCCGCCTGGACATCGATGACGAGACGAGCATCCTCCCCTTGGGGGATGGTGATGGTATAGTGACTGCCTTTTTCTGCAGTGAGCACCGTCTCCTTCGATGCACCATCGAAATCTTCGGGAAGCGCGCCGCCTTCTTTGACATGGGTCATGTCGGAGAAGGTGAAGCTGCCTTTCCCTTTCGGCGTTTCAAAGGAAAGCGACGTATCATTCGTATGCAGATACCGATAGGTGAGAAGCGGCAGACGGTTGACTCTGATTTCTTCCATGATGCCCTCCTTAACCAATCGCGCCTTCGAATTCAAGATCGATGAGGCGGTTCATTTCTACCGCATATTCCAGCGGCAGTTCTTTGGAAATCGGCTCCGCAAAGCCGCGAACCAGCATGGCTTTGGCGTCTTCTTCGGAGAGGCCGCGGCTCATGAGGTAGTAAATATCTTCATCCGGAATACGGCCGATCTTGGCTTCATGCCCGAGATCGATATCATCATTCTCGATGATGATATCCGGGATCGTATCCGAGCGGGACTCATTGTCGAGCATCAGGGATTCGCAGCTAATCGAACCCTTCGTCCCCGTAGCTTTCGGCCCGATGTAGACGACGCCTCGGTAGATAGCCGTGCCGCCGCCCTTGGAGATCGATTTCGAATTCACGGTGAGAGATGTATCCTTCCCGAGGGCTTCGACCTTCGAGCCGGTATCGAGATACTGTCCCTTTCCGGCAAAGGTGATGCCGGTGAATTCACAGGTCGCACGGTCGCCTTTCAGCACGGTATCCGGATAGAGGCAGGAGGTATGAGAACCGAATGAGCCGGAGACCCAGATCATGTGTCCGTCTTCTTCGATGAGAGACTTCTTCGTGTTCAGGTTGTACATGTTCTTCGACCAGTTTTCAATGGTCGAGTAGCGCAGCGTCGCGCCTTTTTTCACGTACAGCTCGACAGCACCGGCATGGAGATTGGCCACATTGTAACGGGGTGCCGAGCAGCCTTCGATGAAGTGGCAGTCTGCCCCCTCTTCGACGATGATGAGCGTATGCTCGAACTGTCCTGCGCCCGGTGCATTCAGACGGAAATAACTCTGGAGCGGCATCTTCACATGGACACCCTTCGGCACATAGACGAAGGAGCCGCCGGACCAGACGGCATAGTGCAGTGCCGCAAATTTATGATAATTCGGTGTGATCAGCTTCCCGAAGTACGGCTTGATGAGCTCCGGGTATTTCTTCACAGCCGTCTCAAAGTCGACGTAGATGACGCCCTGCTCTTCCAGCTCTTTCTGGATATTGTGATAGACCACTTCCGAGTCGTACTGCGCGCCGACACCGGCGAGCGATTTCTTCTCCGCTTCCGGGATGCCAAGGCGGTCAAAGGTGTCACGGATATTCTCGGGAAGATCCTCCCAGCTCGCTTTCATGTCCGTCTTCGGACGCACATAGGTATCGATGTGCTGCATATCCAGCTCGGAAATATCCGGACCCCACGGCGGGAAGTCGAGCTGATCGTAAATCGCAAGAGCCTTTAACCGTTTCTCGAGCATCCATTCCGGTTCTTCCTTTTTGGCCGAGATCTCGCGGATGATCTCTTCCGTAAGACCTGTCTCTGCTTTATAGGAAAATTCCACCTTGTCCTTGACGTCATAGATGCTGCGATTGATATCTTCGACCTGGCTTCTGACTTTCTCTTCTGCCATAGTCACACCTCGCTGCGATAGACATCGAAGCCATTGGTCTCGATCTCATCCACGAGCTCCGGCCCGCCTTCCTTCACGATCCTGCCATCGATCAGGACGTGGACGAATTCCGGCTGGATAAATTTCAGGATCTGGTTCAGATGGGTGATGAGAAGGATCGCATTTCCTTCATTGTGGTATTCAGAAATATTCTTCGATACGATGCGGACAGCATCGACGTCGAGTCCAGAGTCTGTTTCATCGAGCATCGCGAGCTTCGGATCGAGGATCCTAAGCTGCAGGATCTCGCTCTTCTTACGTTCCCCGCCGGAGAAGCCGTCATTCAGGTAGCGGTCTGCGTAGGACGGATCCATGGCGAGGTCTTCCATGCGCTGGCGCATGAGACGCTTGAAAGGGAAAAGCCGCTGCTGTTTCCCGGAAATCGTCGTCTTCGCGGTACGGATGAAATTCTCCATCGTGATGCCGGCGACCGAGATCGGGTTCTGGAAAGACAGAAAGATACCGAGCTTCGCTCTCTTATCGACGGAAAGCTGTGTGATGTCCTCTCCTTCGAAGTATATATGACCCTCAGTGATCTGATAGACAGGATTTCCCATGATGGCGTGAAGCAGCGTCGACTTGCCTGCCCCATTGACACCCATAATGACATGGACTTCTCCCTGATTCACGGTGAGGTTAATGCCGTGAAGGAGCTCTTTCCCGCCTACAGATACGTGGAGATTCTCCACGCGAAGTAATTCACTCATTTGATCACCTCATGATATATTGTAAACTTGTATGCGCATTTGTTTCGTATACAATTGATAACTTATTTCATTATATTCGATTTAGACAGGGATTACAATGGGGAAATGAATAGGGTTCGGGGTTCCAGAAAATCAGGACTGCAGAATGAGGAAGGTGGCGGCTTCTCCGCCAATTTGAAAAGCAGGGATGAGTAGCTTCAAGTGACTGGTGACTAGAAGACATCGGACTCCCGTATCGTCATTTCGAGCGCAGCGAGAAATCTTCCTTGCAGACCGACAAACGACGCCTATGTGAACGCAAAAACACGTAGCAACAAGGCATCGTTTCCCTGCCAGTGCTTATGTGATACTGATCGCAGTGCAAGAAAGATCCCTCGGCTGCGCTCGGGATGACGATACGAGGAATGGCTGCCCCAAAAATTTGAAAGCAGGGATGAATAGCCAGGGACTTGTGCCTGGTAGCTAGAAGACATCGGGCTCCCGCATTGTCATTTCGAGCGCAGCGAGAAATCTTCCTTGCAGACCGGCAAACGACGCCTATGTGAACGCAAAAACACGTAGCAACAAGGCATCGTTTCCCTGCCAGTGCTTATGTGATACTGA
>JAIJLI010000253.1 GCA_022722495.1 Dialister sp.
ATATTATAGCTGGCGGAAGGTATTATTTTTATTCTTGGTTTCCGCCGGATCGACAGAGGAGTGACAGATTCTCACGCAGCGTTCTTACGCCGCCCCTTTGGCTGCGTCGGCAGCTTCGTTGTCCGCTTTCGCTTTCTTCAGGTCAAAGCGATAGGAGGTGAAGCCGTAGAGTGTCCAGCCGAGGAAGGTCACCAGAGCGCCGTAGGTCATGGCATCGAAGCCGGAGGCATAGCATGCATACAGACTGTAGATGGAAGCAACGAATGCGACGAATTTCGTCTTGGAAAGCTCGCTGCCTTCGTGACCGGCTGCTTTCATGATGACTACGACAGCCGCCATGCAGAGCAGGTATGGCATGATGTTGGTGATAACGGCCAGATTGACCAGGGTCTCGAATTGTTCATTGAGAGACGGGCTGATGGTCATCAGCGAGAAGAGCGACTGGATGATGGTGATAGCGACCATGCCGCAGATCGGTGCGCCATGGGAGGTGATCTTTTTCAGGAATGCCGGGAAGTAGCCTTCGTCAGCACCTGCTTTGAATACATTGGCAATGGTGAACTGCCATCCAAGGAGAGAACCGAAGCAGGAGAGAACCATGAGACCCATGATGACACGGCCGATGGTCGGTCCAAACATCGAAGCAAATACGAGACCGAACGGAGCGGAGCTGGAAGCCAGTTCTTCTGCCGGGACGATACCGAAAATGATGTTGGTAGAAACGATGTAGCAGGTTGCTGCGAGGAGTGTACCACCGAGAACGGCTTTCGGTACGTTGGTTTCCGGGTTGTCGACAGCGTCAGCATTCGCGCAGGCAGATTCCATGCCGAGGAATGCCCAGAGCGTCATCGTGATCGCATTGATAGCCGCTTCACCGAATCCCAGGTTATGAATATTCCAGTTTGCAGAGTACAGGGATGGCGAGAACCAGAACCAGCCGACGATCGCCAGGCCGATACATGGGATGATGACGCCCCAGACGGTGACGGAAGAGACCTGACCGGTGTATTTGGCACCGCCAAAGTTCAGAACAGTCGCCAGCCAGAGTGTGAAGACAGTAGCCGCACAGGTCATGACCGGATCAAGCGTTGTCCCGAGGAACCCCAGCGCATACCCCACCGCTGAGATCGCGATCGCTGTATTCGCAAAGATCAGAGACACGCCGTAGGTATAGTTAGCAAGGAAGTTGCCGGCTTTGCCGAAGGAGTATTCTGCGTAGCCGCCCATGCCGCCACCTTTTTTACTGTACATGCCGCACTTGGCAAAGACGTAGGCCAAAGCCATGGAGCCTACCGCCGTGACAAGCCAGGAAACGATAGAGAGTGGCCCACCTGTGCCAGCTTCGACGGCAGCATGATGATGCCAGAGCCCATCATATTCACCGCAGTGAGGATGGTCAGCTGAAGGACGCTCATTTTATTTGCACTTTTGCTCATGATGATCCCCTTATGTATTTGTCTGTGTCTCATTGATGGCTGCGGGGAGCGATGCTTCCCGCTCCCCTTGCCGTCAACGAAGCGTTGCTTTATTTTTCAAATTCTTTCTTCAGAACATAGCCGTAAGCATGTTTCAGCCCGTCTTCACAGGTCTGTACATAAACGCCCTGGATTTCAGGAGCGAAGCCCGGGAGCTGGTTAATGCCTTCGACAAGGTCTAAGAAGTAAGTGACTGCGGTCTTGGACCAACGTTCACCCGGATGTACGCAGAGAACGCCTGGCGGATATGGGAGAGCGCCTTCAAGAGCGATGCGTCCTTCCGCTTCGGTGAGGTCGACGAGATCGCCGTGGCCTCTCATGTATTCGAACTGCGCTTCCTGCGGATTCATCACATATTCAGGGAAGTAGTCAGCGAGGAAGAGCTGCTTCTGCAAGGTGGATACTTTACGGTCTTTGTAGAAATCATGCATTTCCTGGCACAGACGGCGGATGGTGTATCCTCTGTATTTTTCTTCGTATGCGTTGTAAATGGACGGGAGTACTTCAGACATCGGAGCATCTTCGTCGATGAGCTGTTCGAAGCGGATGAGTTTCGCTACGAGGTCATCCATCTTGGTCGCGCTTTCTGCCGGAGTCATCAGGAAGAGGATGTCGTTCAGGTCGCATTTTTCCGGAATGATGCCGTTTTCACGCAGGTAGTTTGCAAGAATGTTGCCCGGGATGCCGAATTTTTCATAGCCGCCATTTTCTACGTCGATGCCTTCGGTCACGAACTGCAGCTTCATCGGATCGATGAAGTACTGGCCCTTGCCGTAGCCTTCAAAGCCATGCCATTTAGCGCCTGGTTCGAATGCCCAGTAATCCATGTCATTCGCCATCTGTTCGGTATTGCCCTCTTCCCACTTCTTGCCGTGAACCATCGGCGGTACGAGCGGACGAATGTAGTGGCAGTTGCGGAGTACCTGTTTTCTGGTCTCGATCACGGTCTTTACAGCATCGACCCAGAGCTTCTTGCCGCCTTCGCCTTCATGCATCTTCGCATTGACATCGAGTGCTGCGAAGAGCTGGTAGAGCGGAGAGGTGGATGCATGCATCATGAATGCGTTGTTCACGCGCTTATGCGGTACGTAGCGATCCTGACCCTTGATGTGGGAGTCTTTCTTGTGGATCTGGGAGGTCATGGAGAAACCAGCCTGCTGTTTGTGGACGGACTGGCTGACGAAGATGCCCGGATCTTCCGGTCCGAGGTCGAGCAGCAGCGGGCTGCAGTCCTTCATCATCGGGATGAACTGTTCGTAGCCGACCCATGCGGAGTCAAAGAAGATGTAATCGCAGAGGTGACCGATCTTATCTACGACCTGACGAGCATTATAGATGCAGCCGTCGTAGGTACCGAGCTGGATGACTGCGAGGCGGATCGGGCGCTTTGCCTGTGCTTTCACCGGATCTTTTTCAGCGACGAGCTTTCTGATGTAGTCTTCGTCGAAGCAGTGTTCCAGGATGCCGCCGATGGAGCCGAACGCATTTCTTGCGGTTTCCAGATAGACCGGGGTCGCACCTGCCAGAACCAGTGCGCCATGGTCGATGGATTTATGGTTGTTTCTATCGAAGAGAACGATATCGCCCGGTGTCAGGACTGCGTTCAAAACCACCTTGTTCGAAGTGGAGGTACCGTTCAGTACAAAGTAGGTCTTGTCTGCATTATATACGCGTGCTGCGTGTTTCTGTGCTGCCAGTGCCGGACCTTCATGGATCAGAAGGTCGCCCATTGCTACGTCAGCGTTGCAGAGGTCAGCGCGGAAAGTATTCTCACCGAAGAATTCATAGAATGCACGGCCTGCCGGATGCTTGCGGAAGAAAGCACCGCCCTGATGGCCTGGGCAGTCGAACTGGGAGTAACCATTTTCGACATATTTCTTGAGGTCACGGAAGAATGGCGGCAGCACATCTTCTTCATAGTGAGCCGCAGCACTCTCGATCTGGCGAGCGTAGAAATCATGGTCGGTCTCATTGAGATCCATGACGCGGTATACTTTGGAAAGCAGTGCGTCTTCTGTCAGGCCTTCACCCGTCTTGATCATCAGTACCGGGATCTTGAAAGCGGCAATCATTTCCTTTTCAAGGACATCTTTGTCCTGATCCGTGATAACGACAGCAGCTACATCTGTGAAATCAGTGCGGGCGAGGTCAGCCTGTTCGCGGCCGGCGATAGCACCGAAGATTTCCAGAGCTTTGTCAGTATAAGCGATCTTTAATTTTTTCATGAGTAAATCCTCCATTTTCTGAAATCACTCTATGTCTCGAACTGTGCACGTTGTCCGGATGATTGCTTCATCTGCATACATCTTACTTGAAATTCTCAATTTCTTCCAATACTGAAACAGGCCGAAAGGAAGAGAATTCACATTCCTATCACAAAAGGCATGGGGATGGGAGTGTATCCGCTCTATCATAACAATTTTGATATAAGATGAAGCGGATGGTGACTAGAAATTAGACTAAGAGACTTAGAGACTTTAGACTTA
>JAIJLI010000254.1 GCA_022722495.1 Dialister sp.
TTTGTCCACGGAAATTATAACATTTCCACTCAAAGGGAGGCTTTCCTCTTTTATTGTTCCTGGAAAAATTCCCCTACCGAGTAAAATTTTACACTAAGTTTGAGGGTTCAAGGTTAGCCTGTGGGGCAGAGCGCCCCTTGATTACGGTTGAAAGCCTCGCTTGAATGAGAAATTAGAAATGAGAAATGCGAAATGGTGGTGCGGCGCTTAAAAATATGGAAGCGCCGCGGAGTATAGATGGTGGCGATACCCGAAGGTGGCATTTCAGTCACTAGTCACAAGTCACTTGAGGCTCCTAATCCCTAGCCACTAGTCACCAGTCACCAGTCACTTCTCCCCCCCAATTTTTCAAGGAATGCCCCTCCAAATCGATGCGCGAGTTCTTTCCTGAAATCCATCCCCCGCTCCATGGCGTTTTGCGCTTCCTTCCTCGCTTCTTCGAGGAGCGGGAGATCTTTCACGATATCTGCCGCCTTGAGGTCCGGCATACCATGCTGGTGATAGCCGAAGAATTCACCGCTGCCGCGCAGGATGAGATCTTTTTCAGACAGGAGGAAGCCATCCTGGATCTCGCACATCAGCTTCATCCTGAGCTGGGTGATCTCATTCTGATTATCCGAGTAGAGGATGCAGTAAGCCTGCGCCTCTCCGCGCCCGACACGACCGCGAAGCTGATGCAGCTGCGAAAGGCCGAAGCGATCGGCTCCGTAGACGAACATGATGGTGGCATTGGGTACATTGACGCCGACTTCGATGACAGATGTGGCGACGAGGAGCTTCTTCTCTCCCCGATGAAAGGCCTGCATGACCGCCTCTTTCTCGCTGTTCTTCATCCGTCCATGGACAAGGCCCACAGAAAACATGGGGAATATGCGGTCACGCAGCTCTTCATACACGGAGACGGCCGAGGCGAGGTCCTGCTTCTCACTCTTTTCGACGAGCGGGCAGACCACGTACACCTGATGTCCCGCTTCCATTTCCCGTCCTATGAAATTGAAAACGCGCTGAAGCATATCACTCCCGATGGCGTAAGTCTTCACCGGATGTCTTCCCGGCGGCATCCCGCGGATGGCTGAAACATCAAGATCGCCATAAACGGAGAGCGCCATTGTCCTTGGGATCGGTGTCGCCGTCATGACGAGGATGTGCGGCGAGCCCCCCTTCGTTTCCAATGCCTTTCGCTGCTTCACGCCGAAGCGGTGCTGTTCATCGGTGATAACGAGACCCAGATGGGCAAAGATGACATCCTTCTCGATCAAGGCATGCGTGCCGATCAGCACATCGATGTCGCCTGCTGCCAGCTGCTTCAGGATCTCATGCCGCTCAGAGGTCTTCGTATTTCCGGAGAGGTAAGCGACGCGGATGGGAAGGCCTTCATAGAAATGACGGAATGTCTCATAGTGCTGCCCTGCCAGGACCTCGGTCGGTGCCATGAGTGCGCCCTGATAGCCATTCTCTACGATCTTGGCGAGCGAGAGTGCCGCGACAACGGTCTTGCCGCTCCCGACATCCCCCTGCACCAGGCGGTTCATCGGGATGAGCCCTTCCATATCGTCCTCGATATCACGAAAGGCTTGCTGCTGCCCTTCGGTCAGCCGGAAAGGGAAATGCTCGCGCACCCTCTTGACGAGCTCACCGGATGGCGCGCACTTGATGCTCTCTCTCCCCTCTTCTCTCTTTTTACGCAGGAGCAGAACACCTGCCTGCATGAAAAACAATTCTTCAAATGCGATCCGTCTGCGCGCTTCTCTCTGCTCGGCCCAGTCCTTCGGATCGTGCATCGCACGGATGGCCGCAAGCCGTCCCATCAGTTTCTCTCTCCGGACGGTATCCTCCGGAAGATTCTCATCCGCATCCTCCACCAGCGCAAGTGCTCCCTCGATCATACGCCGAAGCTGCGGCGTCTTGATGCCCTCGGTCAGTCCGTATACAGGGACGAGCTTTTGAAAGGACAGCAGGTCCTCTGGCTCGATGGTCTCGATCTCCGCATTGCTGATCTGGTTCCTGTTGTAGCCATACTCCACCTTGCCATATGCCAGCACATGCTTCGAACGATGAAAAAGATCGGCTTTCCACGGCTGATTGAAATAGGTGAGCACCACCGCGCCCGTATCATCAACGATCATGACATTCAGGATCGACATGCTTCTTCGGGGATGGATCTCCTTCAGACCCACCACCTCTCCGTAGACCACAGCCTCTTCATCAGGTACGAGATCTCCCATCGGCGTGACCTTCGTCCAGTCCTGATAGCGCCTCGGAAAATAGGAAAGGATATCTTCTACGGTATGAATACCGAGACGCTCCAGCTTCTCCTTCATCCGAGGGCCGACCCCCTTCAGGTACTGGACGGAATCAGATAGTTTCATGGATGACCTCCTTTGTATGACAGATGCGGACTTGACATGGAACGGGGGCCTGCAGGGCAGAAAGGACGCGGCTCCTTCATCGTCACGATCCCCTGCCATAAATCTTTGCGACGCACTCCCGTCTAGCCTTTCTTCTTATTATAATTCTTCAAATACTCTGCTGTAAAATACTTGCGTAAAAAAAAGAGTTGTGATATAGTATGAATGTTGCAATCGCGGAAGTGCAAGGAGGTGTAGCACATGGCTAACTATTGTGAAGTTTGCGGCAAGGGAACCGCTACGGGATTCAATGTATCCCATTCCCATTTGAAAACAAAGAGAACCTGGAAACCGAACATCCAGAGAGTTCGCGTACTGGTTGACGGACAGGTCAAGAGAATGAATGTCTGCACTCGTTGCCTTCGTTCTCATAAAGTAAACAGAGACATCTGATCGATCATCTGATTGCTGCATTTCAAGCCGGCTGTATTTCAGCCGGCTCTTTTTGCATGTTTTTTTAGCGACTGAGGAGCGGTCGCAAGAAAGGGGAGGAGCTTTCCCTCCCCTCCGCCCGGCTTGAAACATGCTCAAATTTTCTATATAATGAGAATAAATAGCAGTTTTTATGACTGTGGCTTAGGACGCCGGATACGATGCTCCTATCCTTTCATCCCCATGCGGCGTTCTCATTGCTCATCATTTTTCATTCATGAAAGGAGTCTCCTATGCGAAAAATGTTACTGACTGCTGCCTTCGCAGCCCTCACCCTCGCTTCCTCTGTTTCCGCGAACTGGATCACGGGCGAGCCTACGATCCTGGCCGTCAATGCCGGGGAGGCCGCCTTCCACACCGCCCTCACGAATGACCAGCGGCTCGACGTAAACCTGACTGCAGGCGCAGAAGGCAAGGCTGACCTCACCTTCACGACAAAAGTATCAGAGAGTGCGCTGTCTCTCACCGCTCTCCCCGTTCTCGTAAACGAAAAAGCCGGCTACGCGGATGCCAAGCTCACCATCACGCCACTCGTGAATGATGCGAATGGCCTGCGCTTCTACCTTGTCGATACCGGCGACGCCGGCGGCGCGCATATCATTTCCTACAAGGGAGGCGCCTTCAAGAGTGCCTTCTCTGCCGCTGAGCTGGAAGACGTGACCGGCACATCCTATTTCACAGTAGAAAAGAAACAGCTCCTCCTCCACGTGAATGAAAACGGGACAGAGGACATCTATACCCTCTCCCTCGATTCAAAGTCGATCACGTTTACTGCGGTAAAGTGAACCGGGATTTGAAGTGACAAGAGACAGGCGGGAGTGCGAGGGATCTTGCCTTCATTGGACCCTGAAGCCCATAAAAAAGGGCTGTGAAATAACGATCATCTCATTTTCGCGTTCCATCTGCCGCGGGGGACTTGCAGCTCTCATAGGAGTGACCGGAAAACCTTATCCCAGCTGTCTTTCATGCCATAGTCACCCTATCCGCCCCTGCGGGGCACCTTCCCCTAGAGGGGTAATGCTATTAAGTTAAGGAAATCGTTAGCTACGTAACGTCTTGCTTCCCCTTCGGGGGAAGTGCCGAAGGCAATATGTGCAAGCGAACTGGATTTTTAGGAGCG
>JAIJLI010000255.1 GCA_022722495.1 Dialister sp.
TTGAGTATAATGTAGGGTGGTACCGCGCATGTCGCCCCTATTTCCGGAATGGAAATAGGGGCGTTTTTATATGGTGACATCTCATTAGAAAGTGCTCTTTTGAGTGATAAAACCAGGGTGGTACCGCGGAAATCTTTCGCCCCTGCTGCAATGACGCCAGATTGCAGCAGGGGCGTTTTTATTGCTATTCGTTCTGGGATGGGATCTCTTAAGTCAATGGTGACCAGGAGCCTCGGGTGCTTGTGCCCCGTGACTGAAATGCCCCCATGAACCGTATACCCCATCCCCACTTTGAGGGCTTGCCCTCGTATTTTGAAAGGAGAAAAGATCGTGTTTTTACAACAGCTTGTCAACGGTTTAACGCTGGGAAGCGCCTATGCGGTCATCGCCATCGGCTACACGCTGGTTTTCGGTGTATTGAACATCGTCAACATGGCGCATGGCGGGATCTTCATGGTCGGCGCTTACATCGGGCTGCTCCTCGTCACAGAGGCAGGCTTTGGGATTTTCCCAGCTTTGATTGGAGCCATGGTCGGCGGTGCCGTCCTGGGCTATGCATTGGAGATCTTCGCACTGCGCCCGCTGCGTCGCCGCAAGGTGACGCACCTCGCTCCGCTGATCTCCACCATCGGTGTCTCGACCTTCCTTGAAAGTGTCGCGCTGATGGTATGGGGACCGCAGACCCGTTCGTTCCCGACATCTTTCGGAAACGAACTGATGGACTTCGGTGCTTTCAAGATCTCCGGGATCCAGATCATTTCACTGGGGACCGCTGTCGTCCTGATGGTGCTCCTCACCATCCTCCTCAATAAGACAAAGATCGGCAAGGCTGTCCGTGCGACTTCGGAAAGCGCGGAAACCGCGAGCCTGCTCGGGATCAATACCGGACGCATCATCACCTTCACTGTCATGATGGCATCGGCATTGGGTGCGGCAGCCGGCGTCCTCATCGGCCTTTCCTTCAATGCGATCGAACCGACCATGGGGACCGCGATGGGGCTCAAGGGGCTTGCAGTCCTCATCATGGGCGGCCTTGGCAATGTCGAAGGCGCCATGGCCGGCGGCTTCATCCTCGGCATCGCAGAAGTATTCTCCGTCGCTTACGGCAGCTCTTCGTATCGTGACGCTGTCGCATTCGGCATCATCATCCTGATTCTTTTCATTCGTCCGGAAGGCTTATTCTCCAAGGCCGGGAAAGGAGGCAGACCGTAATGGAAGAATTACTGAACGGTTATTTCCTGCAGGTCCTGACCTTTGTATGCATCAATATCATTCTGGCCATGACCATTTACATGACGCTTTGCACCGGCATCCTGTCGCTGGGCAATGCAGGGCTCATGAGCTTCGGCGCTTACACCTCTGCGATCCTGACCGCAGAATATAATTTCCCGATGCCGATCGGCATCCTCCTGGGCGGCTGCACCGCGACGATCGTTGCACTCATCATCGGTCTGCCGACCATCCGTCTGCGCGGGCTCTACCTTGCCATTGCGACGCTGGGCTTCGGTGAAGTCGTCCGCGTCATCGCGCTGAATCTGGACATCACCCACGGCGCGCTTGGCTACTCCGGCATCCCGTCTATGGCAAGCGTCCTTGCTGACTATGCGAGTGACATCGGCCTCATCGATGCGCTGGAGATCGACTCTCAGACCGCAGGACAGCTCCTCATGTGCCTCGTCCTTCTGATCCTCGTCGTACTCATCGTCACCTTCTGGTACCGCCTCGAACATTCCCGCTATGGCCGCGCCATGGCAGCGGTCAAGGCTGACGAATATGCAGCATCCCTGACCGGCATCAATGTAGTCCGCTACAAAATGATGACCTTCCTCTTCTCTGCGTTCTTCGCAGGCGTCGCTGGCGCGCTCTATGCCCATGCGACATTCTTCATCAGCCCGACCGATTTCTCCTGGCACAAGGTCGTAGACATCCTGCTCTACACCGTCTTCGGCGGCAGCAATGTCATGTGGGGCTCTGTCCTCGGTGCCTCCATCCTGACCATCGTACCGGAGTCGCTCCGCTCCATGGCAGAATACCGCGACATCATCTATGGCGTCATGCTGGTCGCACTTATGGCCTTCCGTCCGGACGGCATCCTCTCCTATGATGCGGTGAAATGGATCTCCAAGAAATTCAGCAAGAAAGCTGTAGAAGGAGGGAAAAACTGATGCTGCTCGAAATGAAAAATGTAGTGAAACAGTTCGGCGGCCTCACCGCTGTTTCCAATATGTCCTTCCATGTAGACAAAGGGGAGATCTTCGGCGTCATCGGACCGAACGGCGCCGGCAAGACCACCATTTTCAACCTGATCACCGGCGTATATCAGGTGACGGAAGGGGATGTCGTCCTGAACGGCACCTCCATCGAAGGCAAGAAGCCCTATGAGATCATCAATCTCGGCGTCGCACGTACCTTCCAGAATATCCGCCTCTTCACCGGCATGACCGTGCTGGAAAACATTCTCGTCGGTCATCATGACCGCCTGAAATCCAGTTTCCTTGCCAGCATCCTCCACACCGCTTCCCAGAAAAAAGAAGAAGCAGAAGCCAGAGAGGATGCGATGGAGCTTCTGAAATTCGTCGGTCTTGAGGAAGATGCAGACCGCCTTGCGACCGAGCTCCCCTATGGCAAGCAGAGAAAGCTGGAGATCGCCCGTGCTATGGCGACGAAGCCGCAGCTCATTCTCCTCGATGAACCGGCTGCCGGCATGAACGATTCGGAAACTGCCGCGCTCACAGAGCTCATCCGCGGGATCCGCGAAAAGTATGGCATCACCATCGTCCTCATCGAACACGACATGCAGCTCGTCATGAGCCTTTGCGACCGCGTCATGGTCGTCAATTTCGGTAAAAAACTTGCAGAAGGCGTGCCGGAAGAGGTACAGAACAATCCGCAGGTCATCGAAGCATACTTGGGTAAGGAGGAAGACTGATGCTGCTTGAACTTAAAAATATCGAAGCTGCGTATGGTAATATCAAAGCCCTGAAGGGCATCAACCTCGCTGTCCCGGAAGGCAAGATCGTCACCCTGATCGGGGCGAACGGCGCCGGCAAGTCCACCACCATGAAGACCATCATGGGCGTCATGAAGCCCATCGCCGGCGACGTCCTCTTCAAGGGCGAATCCATCGCAGGGAAGAAGACCTATGATATCGTCAACAGCGGCGTCGTCCTCGTCCCGGAGGGGCGTCAGATCCTTCAGGGCATGACCGTCCGCGAAAATATCGAGCTCGGCGCTTATCACAGAAATGATAAGAAGGAGATCGCGGAAGACATGGCCCAGGTCTTTGAGCGCTTCCCGCGCCTCTTTGAAAGACAGAGCCAGTTCGCCGGTACCCTTTCCGGCGGCGAACAGCAGATGCTTGCGATCGCCCGCGCCATGATGGCACGTCCGCAGGTCATGCTGCTCGATGAACCATCCATGGGCCTTGCTCCGCTCGTGGTACAGCAGATCTTTGATGTTGTCAAGGATATCAACAAAATGGGGACTACTGTTCTTCTGGTAGAACAGAATGCGCGCAAAGCTCTCCAGATCGCCGACTATGCCTATGTCATGGAAACCGGCAAGATCGTCATGGAAGGCCCCGCGCAGGAAGTGGCTGCAAACCCGGATGTCATGGCGGCCTATCTGGGCGGTAAGAAGAAACAGTGACCAATATCAGCCTCACGGCTGGAAACACGATCTCGGAAAAGAGTCAGCGAAAGCTGGCTCTTTTCCTTTTGGGGGAGTTGGCGGCTGGCTCTTGGAGAAGGGATGTGTCAAAGGCGCAGGATGGATCCTCGAGGCGGAATGAAAGGAAAAGAGAGTGAATCCGCACCATGAGTAGGTCCTTGGAGAAGGGCCGCGCCAAAGGCGCAGGATGGATCCTCAAGGCGGAATGAAAGGAAAAGAGAGTGAATCCGCACCATGAGTAGGCCCTTGGAGAAGGGCCGCGCCAAAGGCGCAGGATGGATCC
>JAIJLI010000256.1 GCA_022722495.1 Dialister sp.
TGCGGGATGCCTGCCTCATGTGCCTCTCTTCGCTTTGCCAAAAGTGACTCTACCGCTTCCTGCCGCAGATGGTTCAGAATGCTTTTCGGCACCATACATCCCTCATTGGATGCCGATATGTCTGCAAGTGTGAACCATGTATTGCCAAGACGGCTCATCTGCTTCTCTATCTCTTCCACACTCGTCACGTGCGCTTTGGCTTTTTCCATGAGGACATCGGACATAACCGTCACCGCATGCCCCTTATCATCGGCAGCGGTCAAAGACAGTGCCTCCCCGGGAGCCGCCGACAGGGAGAGATAGAGCGGGATCTTCCCCTGCAGATCCTTCATCGCAAGTGACTTCTTCGGTATTTTCACATTCCAGTAGACATGTGCATGCGCGAGAGGGCGTTTTTCGAAAAGAGCGCGATATTTTCCCTTTTTCAGAGAAGACAGCCGTTCTACAGGAATAAAGGCGATTGTTCTTTCTTCTGTCTCATAGGAAATACCCGTCACATCCACAAGACGCCTATCTGCCTCTGATTTAAAAATAAAGGCAGCACGCCCGATGCTTTCCACACGCCCTGCCTCGACGCCGTGATTTCCTGGCGCGTACTCCGTGATCATAGACGGCCCTGCGGTATCATCCGGATATGCCGTCGTATAGCCGCGGTTAAATTCCTCTTCCAGATCGAACTTTAACGGCTCGGTATCGATCAGAAGATGCTGCTTCGCTGCATCGATCGCTTTTCTATACGCTGATACGGTATTATAGACGTACTCTGCACTCTTCATGCGGCCTTCCACCTTGAGAGAGGACACATGGGCGGCCAAGAGGTCGGGGATCCGGGGAAGCCCCATCATATCCTTGAGGCTTAGGATGTACTTCCCCTTCTCCTGCGCGAGAGGACGGCCCGCATCATCCACCAGCTCATAGGGCATGCGGCAGGGCTGCGCGCAGGAACCACGGTTTCCACTGCGCCCGCCGATGAAACTGCTCATGAGACACTGCCCCGAGTAACACACACAGAGCGCGCCATGAACAAAAACTTCGATCTCCACATTCGTTTGGTCGGTGATTTCCTTGATTTCCGCCAGAGATAGCTCGCGCGAAAGCACCACACGCTGGAATCCATGATCCCCCAGAAAACGAACGCCATCCAGATTTGACACCGTCATCTGTGTGCTGGCATGGAGCGGAATGTGCGGAGCGATCTTTCGCACCATGGAAACGACACCGAAATCCTGCACCAGTAGTCCGTCAATCGGGATCGTCCCTAAAAACTGAAGATACTCTGCGAGAGCCTTATTCTCCATATCGCCGATCAATGTATTCAGTGTCACATACACCGAGGCGCCTTTTCCATGCGCCATACGGACGGCCTCTTTCATCTCCTCATCAGAGAAATTGCCCGCAAATTTTCGCGCGCTGAAGCGTTTCCCACCAAGATACACAGCATCTGCTCCTGCATCGAGCGCAGCGATAAGATGCGCCGGAGATCCGGCTGGTGCTAAAAGTTCCATGATATTTCTCCTTTGAAAACGAATGGCAACTGGGAATTAGATATAATGGGTGGCTGGTCACCTGTGACGGCAAATCGCATTTCTCGTATCGTCCCCCTTCCCATCGGGAGAGTCTTTGCGATTTGGCATCAAGAGAACACCGCCTCCGATCAATCAGCATAAATAAACTCGTCTTATTGTATACTAATAGCTCGATAGTTTCAATGATAAGCGTGGAAGCCGAAAAGCAGACCTCATCTCTTCCGGGAAACACGGATTTCAGTCATTGTCAGATCTCATGAGGATGTAATGAGTGCACGGGGAATGACCTCTGCGAATAAAGGCTTCGTGCCATTTGATCCCTATGAAATCAGCTTCGTACTTGAATCCGTTTTCCTGTAGTCACAAAAACGCCAAGCAGCAAAATGCCACTTGGCGTTCTCGCATACAAGCCCATCACTTGTCAGCACTGAACAATGACTTATTTGACTTCAGCTTCGTAACGCGCAAGAGTGAAGCAAAGGTCAGACAGACGATTCAGGTAGCGGATATCCACTTCATGCACCTCTTCCTCTTCGGAAAGACGCCACATGTCACGTTCTGCACGGCGAACAACAGTACGTGCCACATCAAGGAAGCTGGCGCTCTGGGTATCCCCCGGCACCAGAAAATGATCAAGTGGTGCCAGCTCATCCGTATAGGTATCGATGATCTGTTCCAGCTTCGTCACATGATCCGGCGTAATGTTTGCTTCTTTGCCGACGCTCGCTACATCCGCCATCAAAAGCCACAGTTCTTTCTGCAGCGCATAGATCGTTTCCTTGACATTATCATGGGTCGCAAAAGCACGCGCCTCGCCCAGCACAGAATCCACTTCATCAATGGTGCCATAGGTTTCTACACGCTGACAGCCTTTCGATACGCGTTCTCCTGTGTAGAGAGAGGTCTTGCCCTTGTCACCCGTTCTTGTATATACCTTTGCCATTTGAATCCTCCTTATTATTAAATGAGAGAATTATGAAAATATAGGCTTTCCTGATTCCATTATATCGCATGCCGGGGAAGGGTTCAAGGTTCAGAAAATGCGACATCAAAGTTTCCTTAGCACATCTTAATAAAAAGAGCAGCTGACACATCAGCTGCTCTTTTGTAGTGTTTCTCACATCGCATCATAGATATCTGCGACTGCATCATATTCATCATCCGTCGGAGGGACGTATTCTGCTTCTCCATTTTCATCAGTATCGATGCGTGCCAGAATGATATCCGGCTCTTCTTCATCATCTTCTGATGTCGGAATGGAGACCAGGACGGCGAATTCTTTTCCCTGAAAAGGAATGACCACGTCCTGTGCATAATCTCTTTCCGCACCATCCGGACCGGTAATGGTGATAATGATCGCTTCTTCTTTTTTCTCTGCCATGGGCTTATCCTCTGTTTTTAAAAGCCAGGTGCTGGAGATAGCCCTCCAGGATCACCACGGCGGCCATTTTATCGATGACTTTTTTACGCTTCTTGCGGCTGACATCTGCGGCGATGAGCTGTTTCTGCGCCATCACCGTCGTCAGACGTTCATCCCAGAAGTGATAAGGAATATCGGGGAAAGCAGCCGCAAGCTCAGCAGCGAATTCCTCTGTCCGCTCAGCACGCATGCCTTTCGTACCATTCATATTAAGCGGCATGCCAAGGACGAATTCTTCGACCTTGTATTCATCCGTCAGCTGACGAAGCCGTTCAAAGTCTTTTTCCCTCGTCGTATGACGGATGGTTTCCAGTCCCTGCGCCGTCCAGCCGAAAAGATCACTCACCGCGACGCCGATGGTCTGGGATCCTACATCAAGACTCATGATCCGCATATCAAAGTCCTTTGTGCTTGACATAGAAACGGACCAGTTCTTCCACCAGTTCATCCCTTTCGATGCCGGAGATCAGACGTCTCGCATCATGACGGCTGGTGATATAGGTCGGTTCGCCGGAAACCAGGTATCCCACCAGCTGCACAGTCGGATTGTGTCCGGCTTCTTTCAAAGCACTGTACACTTCCTGCAGGATCATGGCAGCCTGGCGATTCTCGCCTTCATCGACATTCGTATTGAATAAAATCGTTTCATCAGAAACTGACATGGGTATACCTCCTTTGACAGTTCAGTCCACGAGAAAAGGGAAAGGAAAAACAGGTGTAGCAGGTTTCAATGGTTCTCAAGATTCAATGGGATGCAGTGTTCTCCAACCTTGGACGGATGCCGTATCCTCGCTCTTGCAGTTCCACGAGCCCCTCCTTATTTTTGCGGAGTGCCTCTCATCGAATCCTGTGAGCCTTCTAGACCTGATAAATCCACTTTGGCTATAAGACCCAAAGGAGCTCCTTCAAGCCTGATTCCTTTATTGGATCATTTCTGCGATAGCTTTCACGCCTTCAGCGATAGATTCATTGATCTTGGACGGATCCTTGCCGCCTGCCTGTGCGA
>JAIJLI010000257.1 GCA_022722495.1 Dialister sp.
CCAAAATGTCGTGGATCTTGGAGATCCCAAGTATCCGGCTGACGGCTCTCTTCAGTGCTTCTTTTGTATCTTCATCTTTTGAGCGCCGCGCCTGCATGCGGAGCATCCCCGCAATGGTATTCAGGCTGTTTTTGACGCGGTGATGGATCTCTTTGATGACGGAGTCCTTGACAAGGATCTGCCGTTCTTTTTCACGGATGGCTGTCACGTCGGTCAAAACGATCACCGTCCGCGTCACCCGGCCGCCGGAAATGATCGGGAGCCCCCAGGCGGAGAGCGTCATATTTTCAGACACTTCATCACTGAATGCGGGGCGGCCTGTCTTCATGACTTCGTCGACCAGCGGGAAGTGGACGATGGTGTGTCCGATGATGTCACGCTGCTCGATCGCCTCTTTGTCCAGCACGAGATAAAGATCGTCAGCCATGTCATTGGCATACATGATGCGTCCGGCGGCATCGAGTATGATGACGCCGTCCTGCGGACGGATGCTGTAGTAGTCTTTGCCGGCAAATGGTACCTGCAGAGCCAGATTCGCCGTATCGGTCAGCACCTGCTGCTGGGACAGGGATACGGAGGCAAAGCAGACGACGGCAAATGGCCGTCCTGCATTATCAACGATCGGATACGCTGTGACGGCGATCTCCCGTCCTTGATCCAGCTCCTTCCTGCCGACGACCTTGCGCCCTGTCTGGAAGACATTGTCGACGATCGCCAGATCATCCACTAGAAAGGTGTCTCCGGCATGGAAAAATGTCGAGCCATGGGTGTAGGATGGCTTCACGGCTGTCAGTATGACAGAGATGTCTTCATTCTTCCCTCGGGCACAGAGGTAGACCTGGCTCTTGGAAATATCGGAAGCGCACTGCAGAGCCACCTGCATGTGATCTAAGATTTTTGCCTGTACGCCAGTCAGATTGGTCGTATCCCGGACCAGTGTATAGAGATGACTGACTTCGATTCCTCGGGTCTGCATCGTGGTTCATCCTCTTTTCATTCGCAAAGTTTAGAGCTTCACCTGATCTGCCAGGAAAGGCAGACGGGGATCTGCATTGAGTGTCAGAGGGGCATAGTCCCCCGCCTGTGCCATGTAGTAGGCACGGCAGCCGATCATGGCTCCATTGTCTGTGCAGAGGATGGGATCGGGACGGCACATGCGGATGCCGCGTTTGTCACAGGCTGCCTTCAAGGCCTTGCGAAGACCGCTGTTGGCAGCGACACCGCCGGCAAGGGCAATGGTCGAAAGACCTGTCGCATCGATGGCGCGCATGGCTTTCTCGACCAGTACATCGACGACGGCTTTCTGGAAAGAGGCTGCCACATCCTTCGGATGGACATCCTCTTTCTTCATTTTAGCCGTATTGAGGTAATTGATGACCGCTGATTTGAGTCCGCTGAAGGAGAAATCATAGGTGTGCTCTTTTCCGAGTCCCATCGGGAAATGGATGGCATTCGGATCTCCTTCCTGTGCCAGACGGTCGATGTGAGGGCCGCCCGGATAGGGATAGCCCATCACACGGGCGATCTTATCGAAGGCTTCTCCGGCCGCATCATCGCGCGTCTGTCCCAAAAGCTCGAAGGTGTTGTAATCCTTCACGATAACGATCATCGTGTGGCCGCCGGAGACGACAAGCGCAAGAAATGGCGGTTCCAGATCCGGATACTGAAGAAGATTCGCAAAGATATGCCCTTCCATATGGTTGACTGCGATCAGCGGTTTTCCGAGTGCCCATGCCGCAGATTTCGCCGCTGCGACACCGACCAGCAGTGCGCCCACGAGTCCCGGCCCCTGCGTCACGGCGATGGCATCTATATCCTGCCAGCCTAGATGCGCTTCTTCAAGGGCTTCGATGGCGACAGGAAGGACATCCTCGATATGGTGGCGGGATGCGATCTCCGGCACGACACCGCCGAATTTCTTATGGATCGGCACCTGCGTGGAGATCACATCGGATAAGATATGACGCCCATCTTCAATGACTGCGCAGGAAGTCTCATCGCAGCTCGATTCAAAGGCTAGTATTTTCATGTTGACTCCTTATAGTTAGTGTTGAATAGATCCCCGGACATAGGGGTCAGGGGAATGAGAAAAGGCCTTCTTCCCCTGAGAAAGGGGGAGCGGCTTTTCTGTCAGGAAAGACGGACAAGGCGTAAGCCCCCTCTTTGTCTTTACGTTTCCGGTCCGGTCACAATGCTCTTTCCATCACATATCCATCCTCGATGGGCAGCTCGTAGACCTTCTTTCGGAGGCCCAGATTTTTGAATCCGAAGGTCTCATACATCTTCTGTGCGGACAGATTGCTCACGCGGACTTCGAGAAACATCGTCTGCATACCACGGCCCCGAGCTTCTTCGATGCCCTTTTGAAGGAGCATACGTCCGATGCCCTGACGCCTGCTGCATGGGCGGATGCCGATATTCACAAGCTGTGCTTCGCCCGCGATGAACCAGAAACAACCATAGCCTGTGATAAACCCGTCCTCTTCGGCCACAAGGTAGAAGCTGTGCTCATTCTCCATGAGGTCATGATGCACCGTTTCCCTGCGCCACGCATCGGAAAAGCAGAGGCAGCCGATATCATAAATGGCAGACACATCCTTTTCCTCTGCTTCGCGGATCAGGATTTCCCGTGCAGTTTTTCCCATAAGACCTCTGCCTCACTGCGGCGAATGTAATTCGGAAGAAGGGAGAGCGGATCATCCTTTTCGCCCTTTTCCAGCCTTGCCCAGGCTGCTCTTGCGACACTGCCGGCTCTGGCAAGGCGGCTGTGCGGCGCTGCCACGCGGATACCGGCGGATACCAGCTTTTCCTTATACGTATCGGCACATTCACCGACCGCGATGACAGGGCCTCCATGACGGAGGGCCGCCGCAATAACATCATCAATGGGCGCCGCCTCTTCCGGTGCTTCCTTCCAAAATTCGTCAAAAGCGCCGTAGAGCGCCGCATAGACATGGCCTCGCTGGGCATCCTCGAGCGGCAGGATGAAAGCCTCGGCCCCCTCCATATTCCGCGCCAGTGACTCCAGCGTATCGACCCCTACGATCGGTACTTTCCAGATATAGGCTGCCATCTTCGCTGTCGCAAGGCCGATGCGCAGTCCGGTGAATGAACCGGGCCCGATGGAGACGGCGATGGCCGTGATGTCTTCCTTAGATACGCCTGCCTCCTTCATCATGGCATCCAGATGCGGAATGAGCTGCTCGGAATGGGTCAGTCTTTTCTGCACCGTCCATTCAGCGACGAGCCGGTCTTTTTCCGCCAGCGCACACGACAGCACAAGGGAAGAGGTATCAATGGCTAGAAGCATAATGTGTAATCTCCTTTACGATCGCATCCGGAGCGGCATCGCTCCATGTGATGCGGATTTCTCTTTCTGTTTCCGAGAGGACACGGATGTCTATATGGATCGCTTCCGGCGGCACGACATCAGGAAACAAGTCGGCCCACTCAGCGACCGTCACGCCGCCCATGCTGTATTCCTCCCACCCGATATCATAGAGCTCTTCTTCTCGATGCAGGCGGTAGAAATCAAAGTGCTTCAGGGGAAGCGCGCCCTCGTAATAATTCATGATTGTGAATGTCGGGCTCCCGATAACGCCGGAAATTCCCATGCCGGCAGCGAGTCCCTGCACGAAATGGGTCTTGCCGGCGCCCAGATCTCCGGACAGGGCGATGAATTCATCATTCACCGCTGCCGTTCCGAGAAATCGTCCAAGCGCCATCGTTTCATCCACGCTCTTTGTATGTAGTACTACCTCATGTTTCATGGAGCCACCTCATCAGATCTTCATGGCAGGCAAGACCTGCCTCATAGCCCTCCAAGTGGAGCGAGCGGAGCTTCTTCACATTCTTCTCCGTCCTTGATACGACGACGGGCTTCTTCGGACGGATGACAAAGACGCGCCCTTCTTTTTCCAAAGAAAGGAGCTTTTCTACTTTTTCATTAT
>JAIJLI010000258.1 GCA_022722495.1 Dialister sp.
TGGTATTCTCGTATCGCAGCCTTCCCCTCTAGGGGAAGGTGCCCCGCAGGGGCGGATAGGGTGACTATGGCATGAAAGACAGCTGGGATAAGGTTTCCCAGTCACTCCTATGAGAGCTACAAGTCCCCTGCGGCAGATTGAACGCGAAAATGAGATGATCGTTATTTCACATCGCCTTTTTTGATGGCGGGCAGACGGTAAAGCCGCAAAGTTTATGAACTTTCTCACGCAAAAACGTTTCACTTATGCTATACTTTAAACAAATATGGATAATGGGGACAGTGGGCGAAGCCTTATTTCTCTATAGCCCCGTTTACCCTGTGGCGCGGCGTTCGTGCTGCGTGGCATATGATTTCGACCTCACAGAAGGGAGACACTATGAAGTTTCTGGTTTGTATCAAACAGGTCGTCGACACATCGAAGATGGAAGTCGATCCGACCACAGGAAGACTGAAAAGAAATAATGCGAACAGCATCATGAATCCGCTGGATCTCCATGCGCTGGAAGCGGCATTCTCGCTGCGCGATGAAGTGGGCGGCACGGTGACGGTCATCACCATGGGTCCCCCGCAGGCAGCCGCTGTCCTGAAGGATGCGGTCGCTATGGGCGCTGATGAAGTATACCTCGTGACGGACCGCGCATTTGGCGGTGCGGATACTCTTGCGACGAGCTACACGCTGGCTAAGGCGATCGAGAAGCTGGGGACTTTCGATCTCATTTTCTGCGGGCAGGAGTCCATCGACAGCAATACAGCACAGATCGGGCCGGAGATCGCTGCGACGCTCGGCATCGCGGATGTGAGTGCAGCCGTAGGCATTTCCTATGAGAAGGAAGGCTTCCTGACCGTGAAGCGTCAGATCGGTGGGAATATCGAGGTGCTTGAGCTTGCTCTTCCGGCGGTCGTCACTGCGACAGAAGCGCTGAACCATGCGAGATACCCGAGCATCAAGGGTCTTCTCAAGAAGGATGAAGTGGAGATCGGAAATCTCACGGCAGCCGATCTGCCGGTCGATCCGGCGCGCATCGGCATGAAGGGCTCTCCGACGCAGGTCCGTCAGGTCCGTCCGGTCGTGCCGCCGAAAAAAGAAAATCTCCGCATCGAAGGAAAGACGACGGAAGAAGCGGCAGATCTCTTCCTCTCGGCTATGCAGAAACTGAAGGTCATCTAAGGAGGGGCGAAATGGATTTTTCTGAACACAAAGGTATTTATGTCATCGGAGCGCTTGCGAATGGCAAGATCCAGAAGGTCACAGGTGAACTGACCGGCGAAGCCCGCGTACTGGCTGACCAGCTTGGGGAAGAGGTCGCAGTCATCCTCATCGGTGCCGATCTCAAGGATCCGGCATCCTCGCTGATCCCCCTCGGCGCAGATAAGGTCTATGTGATCGATCATCCGCTCCTTGCCCATTATGATGGGAAAGCGTACCAGAAAGCACTGGCGCCGTTCCTCTTGGAGAAGAAGCCGGATACCATCATCTTTGGTGCGACGCCATTCGGCCGCGATCTCGCCCCGCGTCTGGCGGCAGAGCTCGTCTGCGGCGTCACGGCAGATGTGACGGAGCTTTCGGCAGATACCGAGAAGGGGCTGGTCATCTGGTCGCGTCCGGCGATGGATGGGAATATCATGGCAGATATCGTGTCTCCGGACTATCGTCCTCAGGTCGGCACGGTCCGCCCGGGCATCTTCAAGTACCCGCAAGCCGATGCTTCCCGCACGGGTGAGGTCATCTCCCTCTCCGTTTCCCTTGAAGAGAAGGATCTCGGCACAGTGCTGAAGGAGATCATCGCCGGTGAGAAGGACAGCCATCCGGTCGAAAATGCGAAGGTCGTTGTCGCAGGCGGCCGCGGGATCCGTACGGAGGAAGAATGGGCGAAGCTCCATGAGCTCGCTGATCTTCTGGGGGCAGCTGTCGGCTGCAGCCGTCCGATCGCAGAGCTCGGCTGGGAGCCGCATAGCCACCAGATCGGTCAGACAGGCAAGGGCGTAGCGCCGAAGATTTATTTCGCACTCGGCATCTCGGGCGCGATGCAGCACATGTGTGCAGTCAATGCGGACATCGTCATCGCGGTCAATAAGGACCCGAAGGCGCCGATCATGGAAATGGCAGACTACGCTGTCGAAGCGGATCTGAAGGATTTCCTCCCGCTCCTCATTGAAAAGATCAAAGCACTGAAAAGCAAGTGAGGGATGAATGGTCAGGAATTGGGGACTGGGAGTCTCGAGTGACTAGTGACTGGATTAGAAAAATCTTTTCTCGTATCGTCATTTCGAGCGAAGCGAGAAATCTTTGTTGTTCGCGATCAAACGAATCCTGTCAGAAAAGCTCAAACGGGAAACCTGCTTTTTAAGAAACCTTCGGGCATCGCCACATCCATACTCTGCGGCACTTCTATGTTTTTATGCGCCGCACCAACCCCCTTTGAACCTCTTGAACCTATAGAACCCGCTGAACCTCTTTCGCAGGCAATCAAGAGGCAGAACGCCCCAGTGGTAATATCCCTCATAAGCCATAATAATAACAATTTGTTACGGAGGTGAGACGTATGGCAGAAAGAAAAACTACCATATACTACAATCACAATTTCTATTATGATTTCTCCCAGATCATCGCGGCAGATGACAGAGGACTCCAGTTTGGTGACGGATGCTATGAATGGATCCGCGTCTACAAAGGCCATCCGTTTGCTCTTTCCTATCACACCGACCGTCTGTACCGCTCCATGCGTCTTTTGGGCATTCGTCCCGTGACAGCACCGGACGAATTCACCGAGATCGTGGAAACCGTCGTCGAAGAAAGCGGCATCGAAGAAGGCTATGTGAAGATCATCGTCACCCGCGGCCAGGGCGATCATGATTTCCTGATCCCTGCCAGAAATCAGCTGCGTCCGAATGTCCTGGTCTACGCCAAACCGATCAGTCTGGATGCCATTGCCAAAGTGCAGGATGGCGTGAAGTGCATCACGATGAAAGATGATCGCGGACACCACTGCGACATTCTTTCCCTCTCGCAGGTGGATAACCTTCTCGCGCGTCAGGAAGCACTGAAGCAGGGCTGCTACGACGGCATCTTCATCCGAGACGGCCTTTTGACCGAAGCCACCCACTCGAATGTACTGATCGTCAAGGCCGGCGTCATCTGGACCACGGGCACGAATGAATTCATGACCCGCGGCATCACCCGCTCCCTTGTCCTGTCCCGCGTCGCTCCGACTGCCGGTGTCACCTCCATTGATGATGCGGCAGATCCGGTCCGCCTCGAAGATATGATGAATGCGGAAGAAGTCTTCCTCACAAATTCTCAGGACGGCATCATCCCGGTCCTCTCCATCGACGGAAAGCCGATCGGCAATGGAGAAGTCGGCCCTGTCACCCGTAAGATCCAGCAGCACTATGCGCATCTCATGAGCGACGGTTTGCCGTAACAGGTTAGTATGTAAAAACGCACTGCGAATGATTTCGCGGTGCGTTTTTCTTTTGTGGTTCAGGGTTCAAGGTTCAGGACTCTCGTGGCGGCCTCGCCGCCTTTTTTTTAGAAGATGGTATTCTCGCATCGTCAAAGCGAATACAGGATACGTGGAGAAAAAGAATAACGATGGACAAAGCCTTCCCCTCGAGGGGAAGGTGGCGAGCGGAGCGAGCCGGATAGGGTTCTAGCGGTATGAAAAAGAGCGGGAAAGATCGTCTCAAGTGCGCCGTTTACGAAAGCACCCTATCCACCGCTGACGCGGTCCCCCTTCTCCAATGGGGAAGGCTACGATACGAGAGCAGCGCTATCCCCATATCGTCAGAGCGAATACATGCATGTGTGAAAAAATAATACCCCCGACAAAGCCTTCCCCTCGAGGGGAAGGTGGCGAGCGAAGCGAGCCGGATAGGGCACTAGCGGTATGAAAAAGAGCGGGAAAGATCGTCTCAAGTGCGCCGTTTACGAAAGCACC
>JAIJLI010000014.1 GCA_022722495.1 Dialister sp.
ACTATAGCTTTGATAAACTCCTCATTTTCGATTACTCTAAAGCACTCTTTTACTTCATCATCAATGAGAGACTTTCCTTCCTCTTTGTCAACCTTGCTTTCCTGCAAAGCAGCAATGCTTGCAGACAACTCTTTTTTGGCAGCATTAATAGCTTCAAGAACATCTGTCTTATCCAGCTGGCACTGATTGATAATCTCCTGCAACTTTGCTTTTATTGGTGCAGGAATACCCTTGCCCCACTCAATGGAACCATCAAGCTGGATTCCAAACAAGAAGTGGTCATCTGCATCTACTATAGCCTTGATGAACTCTGGAGACTCAATTTCCCTGAAAGGAAGGGCAAACTGGGAGACTACTTTATCCTTTGAATCACCGAACTCTTGGGCAATGTTCTCCTTGTTGAACTTCTTGTTTGCAAGTTCATCTATGGCTCCCTGTGCAGTTACAGAATCAAGACCGCTCTCTGTGTTCTCGTATGTTACTGCTGTGGCTTGGCTTGCACCACCACTTGCGGAAATGTTCTTGATGGCTTTCTCCATCTGAGTGCTGCGAGTCTGTAACAATGAAATATCACCATCGTTGGCGGTGATTTGCTGCTGCTTATCGTCAATCTGAGACTGGAGGTCTGTGTCCTTCTCTTTCAGTTGCTTGACAGACTTATCTACATCTTGGATCATCTGACTTAAATCCTCAGGGAGACCAGTGGCGGCTTGGATTGTTTTGCGAAACTCTGGGTCAAACTTCTCGATGCCAAGCGTATCGTCTGCTACCTTTTCGTTTGTAACTGAGCTATCCTTGATTTTCTCTGTAGTTACAGAATCAGGAGACAACTTGGAGTTGCCTATGCTTCCATCTACTACCTGAGAAGCATCGACTGCGTTGTCGGCAAGTTTGTCCTTGGTGATAGACTTTCTTGCTACCTTTTCTGTAGTTACAGATTCTTTGGCGAAATGCTTTGTCTCCAAGGATGCCTCACGAACTACTCTGCCATCCACAGACTGGTCACCCAACTTTGTATTGGTGATAGCCTTCTCCTCTACCTTATCAGTGGTTACAGCATTGTCTTGAATCTTTTCCGTGATAACAGCATCGTTCTGAATCTTGTCGTAAGAAACTGAATCAGGAGATAGTTTGGAATTGTCAACAGAGTGTTCTGCCAACTTCTCGTTGGTTACGGCTTTGTCGGCAATCTGCGTAGTTCCGAGTTGGTCAGTCTTGTTGACCTTCTCGTCAAGAAGCTCCTTGGTGGATTTGCCCGAACTCTCATCCTTCACATACTTAGTGTATGTCAAGGTCTCATCGGCTCTTCCACTTACGAGCGTGTTGTTGTATTTTACTTCTTCTGCCATATCATTTTAATTTAGCGTTATATGTATATTCTCCTGCTTTCAACTCATCTGACCAATAATAGTATATATCTCCTACCTTAGTAGAGTTGAGATTTGCCGTGAACCCTGACTGAGTGAAGATAACAGGAACACGACTGGCAAACCAAATATATGGCTTGTCCTTGGTGGTGGTGATGGTGATAGACTTATCAACCATGTCACCCACAACCTTGGTGAGGTCTTCTATGTTGAACTGGCACATGTTCTTGGCAGCGGTTGCTCCGTAATAGTAGATATTATCATCGCCATTCGCCATGATGCTTACGTAGCCTGATACGGCTGGAATCTCAATCTTGCCATCCTTGTAAGCATCTCTTGTGATGTCGGCTCCATCCATGATTACTTTCACCAAACCGATATTGAATCCTTCGGCAGGAGTAAGAGTTGCCTCAAATTTCTCACCTAACTTCAATGTGGCAGGAGTAGAGGAGAGGGTAACATCATCCATAGAATAGACGAATGTACAATCAGACTGATTCTTAGTGACCATATAATATCGAAGGTCGAACATTCCAACCGTCTCACCTTGGAAGACTCCTACTGGAACTTTCACCCTTTGATTGGTCTCTATGATCTGCAAGATGTTTCGCTCCACACTCTTCATCGCATAACCCTCATAAGTCCACGAAACGGCTACATTGTAGTTTCCAATTTCCAAGGTGGATGGAATATTGCATACCAGCACATTATGCTCGATGCCACCGATAGAAGTAGGAACGATGATTGAATCATCAAAGCAGCATTGCAGTTCCACCTTGATATCGGATGCTTGTGTCATATCGAAGTCAACCAAACGATTGAACTCCTTAGACATTTCCATCTTCCGTACCAAGATATGAAGCTTGAAAGCATTTCCTTGTACTATTTTATAAATCATATTTTGATATACATTATTAATAATAGCGCAAAGATAGGCAGAATTTTCTCTACCTATCTCTTATCCATTAACTTTTGGGCATTAAATCAAGCCCTTCCATCTGAGGAACTTGCGCTTGCGGCTGCGCTTTCCTCTCTCGCTCCTGCAGTTGGTATGATAGACACAATCACGGAAGAGGTCTCTCGACTTCATATCCTTATCTACCAGTTTTGTCTTCTTGAAAGCCTCGAAGAGGGGGCGGTTCATAATCATCAGGTTGCCCTTCTCCGTAGGTAGAACAAAGTAGATTTCACCCTTGTTCTTCTTGGCTGCATAGTCTGCCTTAGCCGTAGCTTGGCGGTACATAATCTCGCATTTGATGCGCTTGAAAATCTTAGTAATCTTCATAATCGTAATTATTAAAATTGAAACTATATGATGGTTGCTGCCGAAACAGAAACCTTTTTTCTCATTACCCTAGTCTGATACAGTACCATCTTAGGCATTTCCATTTCATTGAAGCAGATATGGAGTCCAATAGCTCTTGTCATGAGCAAATCATCGTGCTTTCCGTCTGCTGCTTCATATACGGTTCCGTTCTTCTCGTAGGTGAGATACTCATATAGGCATCTATCGTCTCGTTCTACATAAAGATGTTCACGGATCACTTGAACCAGTACAGAGATAACCATCGGCTTGGTTGCCACATTGGTGTGGAATCCATACTTCACTGGAACCTTATTCTTAATGTCTGACTCACTCTGCTTGCGTGCATATAGATTGTCATAAACGTCCTTGATTTGATTCAGGATGAACTCAGACTGATCACCGCCTTCCAAGATATGCTCCTTGTCTTTCGTCTCCAAGGTATTGGATTCAATTACCAAGAGGGCATTATCATAGAACTTGGCTATCTGTGCTGCTTTCCAAGCCAGCAAGTCCATATCAATATGCCCATACCATTGGGCTACCACATACGGCTTTCCACCTTCCATCATCCAGTATCGGTCGAAGACACAGATAACAGACCAGTCGGCATTCTTGCTTCGTCCACCAATATCCACGACCACCAGATAGCGGTTGGTCACCCTGCAATCGTCAAAGTACTCCGGCTTGCTCCATATCCATAGCTGCCCCTGCTTGTCTTCACAGAAGCGGACATTCTGCATACACTTCTTGCCCTTGTAGCCGTCACCATATACATCACCGATAAACTTAGGTGCTCGGCATCCTTTTCTGAACTTGTCAACCTTATCCTCTGCGAATACCTTGGCACCTGAGTGTTTGAAGGCTTCAATATCATCGGTAGGGTAGCCAGCAGCCATATCAGCGTGGTCGGTGAACTTCTTTCGCTCAGCCATATACCAGTTGATGGCTTCCAGCGGAGCACCCAGTGTCCACAACTTCCAAAGGTATGTGCACGGCTCCTCTCGGTCGGACATCGTATTGCTGTTGTTCCTGTTCTCGTATAACCATTTGGCAAACTCCACCTTCTGCTTCTTGGTTTCAAAATCAAGATGATACATATCGTATATCTCGAACCAAGGAACAAAGAACGGCTCAAACTGGGATTCACCATTTTTGGCTGCAATCCATTCCTTGTGGAAGAAATTTCCAGTACCATTGGCGGTGGATTCATAGGCAATCATCGTATATGGTCGATATAAGATACCATTGGTTGCATTCTGTACCACTTCCTCAGGAGATTTGCCATCTGTCTTTTTCCACAGACCCACCTCGGAAAGATGAACCAAGTTGTAGTCTTCACCATTGGCTGATAATGGTCGCTCCATAGAACCCACCTTGATCTTGCAGAAACGCTGAGGAACCTTCTTCACGTTGCCGGATGTACCCACACCCACAAACTTAGGTTCGTTCTCAGAGTAGGCTTCACCCATTTCATAGAGGAATTTGGTAGGGTAGTTTTTCAAGGCTTCCTCAAACATTCCTCGGATGGTTTCTGCGGTGTCCTTCACCTGAGCAACAATCAGCGAGTTGAGACCCTTTTCCCACATTAATTGCATCCAGAGCATATACATCTGAATAACCGTTGAGCCTCCCCATTGTCGAGCCTTCAAGAGGATGAGTCGGATAGGGCGGTTCTTTTTTCTTCTCTCCTCCAGCCACCTGAGCAGTCTGCGCTGCGGTCTTCTGAGCACAAAGCGGAAGGGGAGACCTCCACCTTTCGGTTTGATATAGATGAACATGGCGAAGAAGAAAAATGGGTCGTGCTTCATCCTGATTCGTGTGAACTGCTCCACCAGTTGCTCCATTTCCTCTTCAAGGTTGTATGGCTCATCCATATCCGCATGCAGTTCTTCAATCACCGCCTTGCAGCTACCCAGTTCCAGCAGCATCTTGATGAGCGGAATCTTCTTCATACTCATCGGGAGGTGCTGCTTCTGAATCGGGAAGTCAGGCAGAAAGAGCAGGAATCGCTTATCTCCACAACCTTCACCCTTGATCGGGCTGAAAGGAGTGTTGATTTCCTTGATGCGCTTCTCATTCTCAGTCAGGATGCTCAATACATGTTTGTCTAGTGCATCAGTCAGCTTGGTTCTTATGGCTACTTGTCTTGGCATATCGGAGAATTAAGATACCCCCACAACAGACCGACTACATAGCAATAGATGTGGATGCCCACTGCCATGCAAGGAATGAAAAATCCTACACATATATACGAGAGAATGATGATGTTGTATTTCACCTTCTTCTCTACGAATGGGGCGATATATCCCATATAGGCATATACGATACCGCTGAGACCGATAATGGGTACGCTAGAACTGGGGTAATAGCTTACGGCTATGAGATAGAACACCACCATATCTACGATGCCGCAAGGTCTGGATTTCAGGCATTGGTGCAGCACCCAAAGGTTGATGGCAGCATGGAAGACGTTCTGATGGAAGAACGGATAGGTAAGTCGGTTCAGCATAGAGCAACCTTCATAGAGACCCATCCCATCATATCCAAGGAATGTGATACACATTATTATAATGTACCCAGCATAAAGCGCAATCTTTTCTTTCTTAGTTCGTAACATCTTTCCTTCTCCTCCTTTCTCACCTTATGAAGAATCACGTGTATGGATTTCGGAGAAAGATAGAAACTGGGAGCCTCCTGATTGCACACGTAACTAATGGCATCCAACTTGGTGACAGAAGGATGCTGCTTGGTATAATCAATAAATCTGCGGTATATTTCATGAAACATTTCTCTCTTGGTAGGGTTCATGTTATTCAAGGATTTCCCTTTGATCATCGTCAGAATAACATTGTAAGCCCTGATATCCGAGACCCAAAAACGCTTGCTTGAAGATTGCAGTAATCTCTGCTCAATCTCCAAGAGGCTGATATTGTCTCTTACTGATATGATTTCCTTGTAAGCCCTCAATATGTCAGCGTTTCGCTCTTGTGTAAAGTCACATCGTGATCCTTTATGTTTCATTCTCTTATGATGCAAAGTTACAAAAAAGTATTGAAACAACCAAATTATTCATATACGATTAATTAAAGTTAACGGATAAGATTAATTATAGGCGGAAAAGCATTACTTTTGGGCATTGATTTATAAATTAATACATATATATATGCCTGATAATACAAATACGGAACAGAATGCTGGTGCTGCTGCACAGCAAGCTACGAAGACCAAGAGAGATTTGGCTTTGGAGCGTTTGAAGACTCGTCACCCCGATACCGAGTATGCGGATGATGAAGCTATCTATGGTGCTATCAATGATGATTATGATGCCGACCAGAAGTCTTTGCAAGGTTACAAGGATAACGAGAAGGCGATGGCAGACTGGATGGGAAGTGATCCTGCAGCGGCTACCTTCCTGCAAGCGATGAAGGCTGGCAGGAGTCCTTATGCAGAATTGATTCGTACCCACGGAGAGGATGCTATCGACTACTACTCTGATCCTGATAATGCTGACGAGATTGCCAATGCTCAGTCTGAGTTCTTGAAGAATGCGTCTGATGGCAAGAAATTGCAGGAGGAGTACGACAAGAATATGCCAGCCAGCTATGCGGTCTTCGACAAGCTGGAGGAGAAGTATGGCGAGGAAGCGGTGAACGAAGCTATCGACCAGTGCTTTCAGACGATGAACAATGTGGTGAAAGGTATCTTCACAGAGGATATGATTACCGCTTTCATCAAGGCAAAGAATCACGATACCGATGTAGCTGATGCTGCTCACGAAGGTGAGGTGCGTGGCAAGAACACCAAGCACATGAAGAACTTGGAGCTGCGCAAGAAGGGCGATGGTACTGCCGACCTTGACTCAGCGAATGCCGAGACCAAGAAGACCGACAACCAGCCGGAACTGGGTGCGCTTGGCAGGGCTACCCGAAGAGGAAACATCTGGGAACGTGGAAACGAGAAGCGAACACGCATCCGATAAGATAGAGTTAGATTTATATAATGTTTAATTAATATTTAGGATAATGAAAGTAACAAAAAGTACATTTAATCGACTGTTCTCCATTTTCATTATGGTGATGGCAGTTATTTTTGGTGTAAACGGTCAGGTGCTGATGGCTGAGGCTACTCTTCCTGATGGTGGTACTTCTGAGAGTGGTCACCCTGCGGAGGCTGGCGGTGCTCCTGCTGCTGGTGAAGCTGGCAATGGTGGTGCGGCTCGTCAGGATGATGGTATCAAGACTGAGACCAAGGGTCGTGAGCACTTTAACGAGAAGGGCATTGAGTATTACAACAATGACATCAACGAGAAGATTACCAAGATTCGCCCGATGGCAACACCAGTGGATCAGATTTCCCGTTATGCCACAACCAAGTCTGCAAGCTCTTTTGTAGTTGAGTATTGGAGTATCGGTACTCGTTCTATCAAAACTACCGTGACAGAGAATACAGAGGAGAGTACTGGAACATCTATGGTGTTAAAGGTAGAAGACCCTGAAATGTTCACGCTTGATGATACAATCCGAGTAGTTGGTGTAAAGGCGATTACCAATTATCAGGGTAAGGCTTATGCAGACATTACCGATGCTCCTACTCCTGATTTGCAACTTTGTGTGTGCGGTAAGGATACACAGGGCTTTCCTATTGTTTTCGCCACCAATGGTAAACTAGTCAGTAAGCAGGCTATCGGTATTCCTGCCTTGAAGCAGGGTCAGAAGTTAATTCGTATGGCGAAGAGCTGCGGTGAGTTGGACGTACAGACAGGTCGTTTCAACAACCTTCCTGCTGCTGATATTCAGTACTGCCAGAACTTCATGATTCAGGTGGAGCAGAGTACTTTCGACAAGATTGCTGATAAGCGAGTGGATTGGGATTTCTCCGACATCGAGGAGGATAGCATTTACGATATGAAACTTGCCATGGAGGGTACTTATCTCTTCGGTGATATGGCTTGCATCAAGCATACTACAAAGAACAATTCGGCTCAGTGGTTTACTAAGGGTATCTGGTGGATGGCTGGCAAGGATATTGAGGTAGGTCATGTTGCTACTGCCGATGAGATCAAGAAGGGCTACACCAAGAATGAGCGAGTTATCACAGACTTGGAGCTGGTAGATATTTCCAAGGATATGTTTGTCGGTACTGGTATCGGCAACAAGCGCAAGGTGGTTATCGCTGGTTCTGACTTCGTGAGTGCATTCAGTAAGATTGATTCTGACAAGTTCCGCTTGAAGGACACCGTTGAGGTATGGAATTTGAAGTTCAAGAGTTGGGAGACAGACTTCGGTGAGGTATTGATGATTCATTCAGAGTTGTTCGACCTCTTCGGTATGAGTGACTGCGGCTTCGCTCTTGATCCTGAGTTCTTGGTGAAGAGAGTACACTTGTCTTGGACTCGTAACGTTCTCGACTTGAAGAAGGCTGGAATCCGTAACACCGATGCAGTAGTTATTCAGGAGGTTGCTTGTCTGTACTTGAAGTACCCTAAGGCACATGCTCGTATGCGACTTGCCAAGGTTCCTGATACAGAGGGCGCATCTGAGGCAGAAGAGACCAAGGCTGCTGCTTAATGCAGGGCACATTCGGCAAATTATTCATTAAATAGAGAGGGGTGTGGGCACTAGCCCCATCCCTTTTTCATAACACATATATAATAAGGTATAATCATGTATAAGAAATATCAAGCTGGTACGGATTTGTCGTTCAGCGTTATGGTTGGTAACGAACGAGTGAGAGTTGTCTTCGAGGGTAAAACTATGGGTTGCAGTATCTATGGCACAAGAGACGAGAAGTTGCAGAAGGCTATCGAGTCTCATTATTGGTTCAATGACAAGTTCTTCTTGGTGGAAGCCGTTGACGAGAAGAAGGAAGCTGCCGAAGCCAAGAAGAGAGCGGCTGCCAAGACCAAGAAGAAGGCGGCTGAGGAGAAGAAGACCCATATCGTGACAGACTTTGAGGATGCCAGAGACTATCTGGCTGAGACCTTCGGTGTGAGCCGCTCGAAGTTGAAGACCAAGGAGGACATCTTGTCTATTGCCAAGGAAAAGGGTGTTGAACTAGAAGGACTTGAATAATGAAGAAGTATGCTGTATCTGATTTGGTGAAAGAAGTGAAGGTGCTCTTGGACAGAAACCAAGAGTCTTCCGGCTTGCTGACTCCCGATGATACTGATACGCTCTCTCAGGCAGAACTTATCAAGAGTAAAATCGTAGATGCAGCAAGTATCATTCTTTCCGATGCGCCAGTAGATATGGTGGATGGAATCAAGCTAGACAACATCAGCGTATCTTGGGCATCGAAGAACAATGCTTATGTCGGTACGGTCTATATGCCAGCCGATATGATCAGGCTGCTCAGTGTAAGAGCCAGCGACTGGAACCGCAATGCCGAAATCATCACCGAGAATGATGAAGCCTACAAGTATCAGGGCTGCAAATATGGAGTGAGGGGCAATCCTGACCGACCTATTGCGGCTATCATCCATACCAAGGGCGGTAGATACCTAGAGCTATATACGAGCAAATCGGATAGCGTGACGGTTGATTTCACCTATGTGGCTCAGCCGGAAATCATCACGGAAAGCAGTGGTGCAGGGTATATCAATCTACAGAGCAACCTGAAAGATGCTATCCTCTATATGGCTGGCTATCTCACTTGCGTGAGTATGGGAGATACCGATACTGCGGCTGGGTTATTGGGTGTAGCCAGAAAACTGGCACATATTGTTGAACCAACAACATCGTAATCATGGCAAAGAAGAAAGAAAAAGCAAAGTTGTTGTCGCTGAGCAAGGTGGTGGACAGAGAGGAACTGGATAGCGTAAAAGCTTCCAAGAACCGATTCGACAAGCCATACGAGCGTGCCTTCTCCATCCTGCTGGAAGCACAACGATACTATAACAACATGGATAACTTACGAAAGCGTAGGGAGAGAAACAAGCGGTACTGCTATGGAGACCAGTGGGGAGACCTCATTGAAATCGAGAATCGGTGCGGCTTTACCAAGCGTATCAAAGAGGAAGACTATATCCGTGAGCAGGGTAGTGAGCCGCTCAAGAACAACCTGATCCGAAGGCTGGTGAAGAATGTGCTGGGTGTGTACCGCTCCCAGAGCAAGGAACCTACCTGCAATGCGAGGGATAAGGATGAAAAGCGGTATGGCGAAACGATGAGTGTTGTGCTGCAATGCAACCGACAACTGAACCGAGAGACGGAAATGGATGCCCGAACGATGGAGGAGTTCCTGATCAGTGGTGCGGCTATCTACAAGAAGAAGTATGGATGGCGAAGAGGTAGGTTGGATTGCTGGACGGACTACGTGAACCCGAACAATTTCTTCATAGACAACAATATGAGGGATTTCCGTGGTTGGGACGTGAGTTGCTTGGGTGAGGTGCATGACATCACCATCGGCAACGTGCTTCGGGAATTTGCCAAGACTCCTGCCGAAGCAAGGAAGTTGAAGGAGATTTACCGACTGGCTGCTGACCGAGACTTCGTGATAGCCGACTGTACCCAGCGTTTCGGAGAGTTTGATCCGAAGACCATCGACTTCATGAATCCTGCCAATCCTTCACTCTGCCGAGTGATTGAGGTATGGCGCAAGGAGAGTAAGCCACGCTATCGCTGCCACGACTATAACAATGGAGATGATTTCAAGATTGATATTGAGGATAAGGCTGATATTGTAGATGCTGAGAACAGAGACAGAATCAGGCGAGGTATGGCTGCTGGTATGCTGGAAGAGGATATTCCGCTGATTGAAGCCGAGTGGTTTATGGATGATTACTGGCATTTCTACTATCTTTCTCCTTTCGGTGACATATTGAGAGAGGGTGAGACTCCTTATGCCCACGGAGAGCATCCATATTGCTTCAAGTTCTATCCGTTCATTGATGGCGAGATTCATAGCTTCGTGGAAGATGTGATTGACCAGCAGAGATATGTGAACAGACTGATCACGATGTACGACTTCATTATGAGGGCGAGTGCCAAGGGTGTGCTGCTCTGTCCTGAGGATTGTCTGCCGGATGATATGAGCTGGGATGATTTCTGTGACGAGTGGAGTAGATTCAACGGAGTGGTAAGATACAAGTCGAACAAGAGTGGTCAGGTTCCTCAGCAAGTAGCCAACAACTCAACGAACATCGGTATCGGTGACTTGCTCAACTATCAGTTGAAGTTCTTCGAGGATATTTCGGGTGTAAATGGTGCGCTGCAGGGTAAACCAGGAGTATCGGGTACGAGTGGTTCGCTCTATGCCCAGCAGACACAGAATGCTACCATGTCGCTGCTTGACATCTTGGAGAGTTTCAGCCAGTTTATCATTGATGGTGCTTACAAGACGGTGAAGAATATGCAGCAGTTCTATGATGTGGCACGCAACTTCAACATCGTGGGCAGGGCAGGACAGATTGTGCGCTATGATCCGAAGAAGATTCGTGATGTGGAGTTTGACATTAATATAACCGAGAGTACGGCTACTCCTGTATATCGTCAGATGGCAAACGACTTCCTGATGCAGTTGTGGCAAGCTCAGGCTATCACCTTAGAGCAGTTGTTGCAGGTAGGTGATTTCCCATTCGGTGACGAACTTCTGCAGTCGATATCATCCCAGCAGGAGGCTATCAAGAATGGTGAGACTCCACAAGGATTCTCTCCTCAGCTTCAAGCCCAAGTTGCTCAGGCATCACAGAGCAATCCGAAGGCTCAGGCGATGTTGCAGCAGATGATGAGCGGTCAGGGAGTGAGTCCTGATGGACAGAATCCACCGCTGGCGGCATAATGTTTAGTGATTATTGATTAATTTATAGTTATGATAGCAGACAAGGAGAATAATCAGAAATGGTATGGCAATGGCAAGGACAATGCCGACCAAGGCAGCAATGCCAACAATGGTATTGCTACGGAGACCCAAGGCAGGGAAGACAATCCCGACCTATACGAGAATGACGTACTCGGCAAGGTGGCGAAGCGCAAGAAGAACGACATCTGGTCGAGGGGTGGTGAGAAGAGAACTAAATTCAAGGACGAATAAAGAAAGGAGGTGTTTTATCGTAACTGTATTCTTCTGATATTCAGATGGCTACAGAAATCTTTGGGAGTTTATGGTGCTCAGCGCAAGATATATGTATCTTTGCAGCATCATAAACTCTTAATTTTTATATATTATGGATTTTGTAGATTTCGTTGATAAGTATCAGCAGGATATGACTCCTGAACAGATGTTGAGTATAGCCAAGGCTATGGGTAAGTATCTCTCATATAAGTTGAGCGATGTAGAGGTACATCACCTTTGTGCGATGGTGTATGGTGTATTAAGCGAAGAGCATTTTGACAAGCACTTTGCTGATTATGCTATCAAGAAGATGTGGTACGAGGATGAGGATGGAACCAAGCACATGGCTCCTTTCTTTACGGACGAGGAGATAAAGAAAGCCTTTGACCAGCATAAGGATGATATTTCCGACTACAACATCTTTGACTTGGTGGTTACGATGAATCTGCTCAGAAGCGACCATCATAAGCTGCTGAAACAATATAGCAAGGATGAGGAGGAATTGAAGGAAATGGTGGTTATGATGGCTATCGAATACCTCCAAGACCCTGACTGCTTGCATCCTACAAGCAAGATATGGCACAACATTAACGGATAAGATAATAGTTACGGGAACATATCTTATCTTTGCATATTATTAATAATATATAAAGATAAGATATGACTCCAAACGTGCGTGAAGGATTGCAATATGGTGCAGCTATTGGAATGTTAGTGAGTGGTGTTGTTCTCACCTTCCTATCATTCTTTCTAAATAATTATGTAGTTTCGGATGGTGTACTCTGGTACGTCAGCCAGACTTTGGTTTACTCTGGAGCAATCTTCGGAGTGAACATTTATTTCAAGACCAAACTGGGCAACTTTGAGAGTAAGGTAAAGGACGAACTCGCAAATATGCTGAAACAAGTAAAGGAGGGCAAGTAACTATGAAGGTAACAAGAGAACAGATTTTAGAGATTATGCCGAATGCCAAGGATAAGGTGGATGCTTTCCTGCCTTACATCAACGGCTATGCCGAGGTTTTCCATATTGATACACCGAAGCGAATGGCGCATTTCTTGGCTCAGATAGCCCACGAAACCAGCGAGCTGAGATATACCAAGGAGGTGGGCAACAAGGCTTACTTCCACAAGTATGATGAGGGCAAGTTGAAGAATATGCTAGGCAACCTGAAAGATGGCGATGGCTACAAGTATAGGGGCAGGGGATTGATTCAGATTACGGGTAGAGCCAACTATCAGGCTTACCAGAAGAGCAAGTACTGCCGAGGTGACATCATGGAGCATCCCGAACTGCTGGAGCAGCCATTGGGCGCAACCAAGAGTGCGATGTGGTGGTGGTGGAAGCACGGCTTGAATGAGCTGGCTGATAGTGATAGCTTCCTAGCAATCACCAAGACCATCAATGGCGGCACATACGGCTTGGAGCACAGACGAACATTCTTGAAGAGAGCTAAGGCTGCATTAAAGGTATAGGCTTATGAAGAAGTGGTATGATTCAGATGTATGGCAGTTGCTGATCTACATTTTAGCTATGCTGCTGGTAGCATTTCTTATGTCGGGATGCAAGACTTCCTACGTCCCGATGGAGAAATTCGTATATCGTGACGTAGTAAAATGCGATACCCTGCATACTTCTGACAGCATTTTCGTGCATGATTCGGTATCAAGTTCATATAAGGGAGATACCCTTTTCGTTGACCGATGGCACAAGAAGGTGGTTGTGAAGACCCAGTATAAGGCAAGGGTGGATTCCTTCATCCGAAGAGACTCCATCCCAGTACCCTATCCAGTAGAGAAGCAGCTCTCCAAGTGGGAGCAGTTTCAGTTGAAGTATGCGATGTGGTCGATGGGAGCGATGTGCGCCCTGCTCATCATTTTAGGTTTAATCATCTATAGGAAACATAAGAATGGCAAATTTATCAATTTCAATTACAAAAAGTAGCATCTATGAGGAGGTGGCGAAGACTACCGCCTACATCGGTGGCAAGAGCTTGGATGCAAACGGCAAGAGTCTGTATGATCAAGTGTTTGTGACGGATGCAGATAGGGAAATGCTGGAAGGCTTTTGGAATGATGCCATCAATGACGTTTCCGTAGCCTTGGAGAGTGTGCTTGCTACAGAGAAGAGTGATTCGGGAGAAGATGAAATCTTCGGACTGAGAGTAAGCTCTCTTTTTAAGGAGTCATTGGTGAAGACTTTGGAAACTACAGCTTTCAGCTATGTAGTAAATAAGATTGTAGCAGATTGGTGCTTAGTAGTTTCTAGGGATAAGTCAGAAGACTATCTCAGCAAGGCAAACGCTTTGCTGGTGAAGATGGATGCCATACTCTATATGCGTAAAAGACCAACAAGATAGGAGGGTAGGATATGAAACATTGCAATAAGGGATATAAAGTGATGATAGAGTTGGAAAAGAAGGAGTTGATATACGACATCAAGAATACGGCTTTTTCTTTTGCAGACTCTTATGCTAGTCAGAAAGATATGGATGCCAAGCAGTTGAAGAATGTGTTTGACGTATCTGAGGAAGGCAACCGTGATAAACTGGCTAGAATATTGGATTCAGCCGTAGAGGATTGCAGGGAAATGCTTTTCCGCTTTACCAAGGTAGAAATGCTAGGTGGCGGCTTTGACTCGAACGAGTGGGCAGAGTGTATCGGTTCGCCTACCAATGAGGAGGAAGCCTACTATTTGGCTCTGAGAATGCCAAACGGCTTCTCGAAGACCAGCGTGCATACCATGATGGTATATATTCACGATTATATTGTGAATCAATGTCTATATGAATGGCTGATGATTGTTTTTCCTGATGGTGCCGATAGGTTCTGGGCACTGGCTGAGGATAAGAAGCAGAAGATTAAGGATGCCAGCAACCGCTCTGCGGTAAGAGCAAGGATCAGGCTTCATTCTTTCTAGACTTATGGTTAACGAAAAAGCAAGGGCAGCTATCTTCACAGACGGCTGCCCTTATTGATTTTAAAATTATGAATGTATATGAAGAAAAACTTATCTAAGATTATTTTGCAGTCGGGCAACAAACTCAGTTCCTACGCTATGAATGGATTCATCGTAGCTGAGACTGCCCATTACTGCAAAGCGGAAATACTTGTAAGGTGATCCTGCCATACCAGCCAGAAGCTGGTTGACGGAAGAATGGATGTAGAACCAGTTGAAAAGGTCGTTGCTTCCATAGAGCACCACACCCACCTTACCTTTTGCAGCGTTGCGGAAATAACCACGGATGATGCTCTTGAACATCGTCTTATGGATATTCTCCTGACCGAGAGTCAACGGACGTGTACAGAAGAAATAGGAAACGCTTCCCGATGGCTCCTTGACATATACATCAACAATCTTTCCGCTCTGATTGATGGCATAAGACTCAGGGTAGGAGTTGACGGTGGAACGGAATACGTTGTGCATCGTTCCCCACATCCTGCTCTTCAAGGAATACACATACGCATAGGTGTAGTCGGGTCTGAACACGATGATGCGGTTATCGTAATAATCATAGATCAGGCTCGCCTTCTGCAGGAATGTTCTGAATCGGATATATTGGGTATCAGATTCTGGAATGCCTCCAAGGGCAAGCAGCTTCTTCTGATAGTCGTTTTTGAATATCTGGGTGAAGACAAACGGATAACCATCAAGAACATCTGTGATACACTCGGAATCCCTGCCTCGCTGCATCATGATACCTCGTTCCGTAGGGAACAGAACGGCATCATCAATCTGCAAGATACCCTTAGGGTTGGAGCAAATATCTCTGTTGGCTGGCTGTCGGGCATCGTAGGTTCCTTCCTGATTGGTCATTAACACCCATACTCCTTCATCGGTGAAAGCATAGAGTGGAGCTTCGCCAAACTGACCCTCGCTGATTGGTCGGGTATTGGCTGCAAGCGCATTGATAATGGATGATCCAACCTGAACCGAGTTCTTGGCAGGGAACACCATCGGATTCTCGGCTTCGCTGACCTTGACTACATTAGGATGCTGAGAGACATACTTCTGATTGTCGGTCTTGCTTAATGCTGCATTATACTCGGCTTCCGTAATCTCGGTGAAGTCTCCCGTATCAATCGGTGTAGAATCCCAAGTATATCCAGAAGGGATAATGACTCCACTTCCGCTACCAAAGTTTCCTCCACTGGTTTCGTTTGCTTTAGTGCTGCCACCTCCAAAGTCTCCACCAGAAGAACTGCTCTTGATGAGCTTATGGCGATATACTTGCATAAAGGCTGGAAGTCCGGCATCATCGTGATAACGATACATATAATCAGACAACTCTGAACTTTCTGTTTCTGTTGGTGCATCTGTTCTTCCTCCAAATCCCTCGTTGTTCAAAGTATTTGAAGTCTGTCTATCTGCTGCAACTGGTGTCGAGCGGTTCTTACTGATGTTGATATAGTAAGACATTCCGAACGTCTCGGAAGGTTTCAGCTTAACTTTCTTTGAGTAGTATTTATTGTATTTAGGGAGATAGAAGTAAATGGTCATAGCCGTAGCAAGAGTGCTAGGATATGCCAATATAGGGCTGAGAGGGTATTGCAGCTTACCCTTGTAGTAAATATCTCTCTTGATACTATTCTCGCTGATGCTGACCTGATATACTGCATCACAGATGTAATCGGTAGAGAGTGCATTATTGGTGGCAAGATCAGTGTACTCATTCAGGTACATCTGATTATTCGAGACTTTCCGGCTGGAGAAAATATTGGTATCGAAAGCATTGAAGATAGTCTTCTTCACGTTTCCGATATGCAAGCGGTTGTTGTATGCAATGGAACATTGACCGCCAAATGAGCTTCTCTGAAAGTCTGCAAGAGAAATACTTTCCTCGGTCTCCAATACTCGTTTGAGAGGAATACTTGTGCCGAATTTATCCTTGCTGATACTTGTGCTCAGATAGAAAGATTTCTTCTCGAAAGACTGATATACATCTTCCTCTGACAGATATTGAAAAGCATCGCAATTAACTCCTGATTCCATTTTGTCGTTCCAAAGGTAGCACTTATATCGTGATATACCTTTGGTTTGTTTCTCAGTATCAACAAATGATTCCGGCTGGGAAAGATAAACATCTACACCGCTGATGAGGTCTTCAAGACCTTCGGGTATATCCATATTGATAACGATGGAGTGAGTATGAAGGCTTGTGCTAGTACCAACAGCCTTTTTCTCCTGATACCAGATAAACTTGTTGAAAGTCGTTTCTGGTGCAAGAATGAATGGATTTGATATATTGATGTATGATACACCATCATATAGACGGATGGCGATTACACCAAAAACGGTATATTTGAAATACTCCGTGCCATTCTCCTCCAACTGCTTATTGATCAGCGCATCCAAAGCATTGAAAATGATGGATGCACCTTTAAGAGAAGTATCTGTTCTATTGGAATAATACTTGTTTGATACAAAAGCGGAATCCCAATCATCACCAAGATTAATGGAAGCATTGCATACCACCGACTTTGTGTTTGAGATAACTGCACTATAGCTAATGGCTGATAAGTCAAAACTAGTGTAATCGCTTCCGTTCCAATAGGCATACTTGGTGTTTTCCTCTCCCACAAAGCACAAGATGTTTCCGATGGCACTCACGGCATTGACTTGGAAGCCATTAAGACTGATGGTGTTCTCACTTCCGTTTCCACCTTTCTCTGTCCAATACCAATTGTTTCCATTACGGATGATGTAGTGGGAGTGAATGGTATTATCGTGAGTAACCTTGTGAATCAGTTCGATGCTGGCTTCATCAGGTATGGTGATGACAGAATCAACCAACACTGGCTGGTGGATAGGGTGGAGTGCTTCATCCTCGTTGATGAGGTTCAGGCAGGTTCCCAACTCACCCTCCTGACTTTCGTGGTCGGAAGGTGAGTGGGAAAGACCTTGAAATAATACTTCTTTAATCATATCTGTATTGTTATGGGTTTGGACGGATGATCTCGTAGTACGGCTCGCCATTTTTGTTCTTGCGAGGAATGCAGGTCAGGCGCACCATCTTGTTGAGTGGGAGATTGTAATCATCAAGGATGGCAGTAACCGATGGACGTTCGCTGCGGAAACCAATCTTCTTGTGCTCCTGATTATACTGGAGCGGACAGAAGTAAGTCTGAGCCTTGCGGAGTTCCTCCCAGTCCTCTCTCAGGCAGAATCCGTATGTTCCTCTGCTGGAGATACGGAAGACGAAGATGGAACTATCTGTGCGCTCTATCTGCATAATATGGTTGTAGATGCCCTGCGAGAGAGTGACAGAGTTGGCTCTACCATCAAGCACTACGAAGTTTTTTCGATGCAGGAAACCTTGAATGTTCCGGCACTTGTCTTTAATATAACTGAATATCATTTTGCAAATATACGAAGTTTTGGTTAGAAAAGATTATTATCCGTTTACTTTTGCCTTCTTCTTTTTGTACTGGCGAAGGCGAAGCTTGGCATTCTCTGATCTGAGACAACCGCAAGACTGGGTCACTCCTCGGAGCAAATTGCAGGATAGAACAGAAACACCTCTACCACAATCACACTTGCATATCCAATAAACACCATTCTTACTGGATTTGCCGGAGCGGCAGCAGACATAGAGTCTGCCAAACTGCTTTCCTTTCAGGTCTATCAACTTTCCCATACCTTATTTCTTGCTAAGTTCCTTTGCCTCTTCAAGAGATAATGGCTTGCCGCCAAGAGGAATGCGGAAGTCGAACTTGGAACGGAAGGAGTAGTAGCATACGAAATCGAAGCTCTCCTTCATTCTCTCGTCAGTGGTGATGTATTTCTGATAAGCGATAACATCCTCTTCTGAGCGATAGATGGTAGAGTTAACGAAGTAGTTGCTGGTTCCCTTGTTGGCAATGACTGCGATATAGAACTTCTTGCCAAGGATGCGCTCTGTGATGCGCTGAATAATTGAAATCTTCTTTGTTGCCATGTGTAATATATTATAATGAATAAGTAATATAGTTTCATTGGATGCCGCAAGATACTATGCAATCTTCCTTATTGATACCTCGGAAGTATTTGCATCGCTGGCAAGCGAGACTTCCAACCATCAGGATTTCCAGCGTGTACTTGTCTTGGATTCCGAAGGGGCAGGGAGTTGTGTATTCGGTATGACCTCCTACAAACTCGTTGACGTTATAATTGTTGTATTTCATATTCGTTTTTTTAATGTTCACCGATTAAAAACAAATGTTTGTAGTTTTCTCTATAAACAGGAAAGACATGTGTATCTACCTTTCCACATGATTTTGATTCAGGACAGAATCCTCTGTAAATACATTGTGGAACACAAGCAGCAGCAAGATGAGGCTCGATTTTTCTCAACTCTTCAACCACTTGCATCCATATCTTTCTTGTCTCATAGGATGCCTTATAGCAGAGTCTCAGCTTGGAGATATTGATGATCTCCTGAGCGTTGAGGGATAGCTGCAAGTTGACCAAATCATCCTGACGCATATCGTGGCGAGATACTTTGGAGCCAGTAATATCCGGTCGGGAGGTTGAGACGAATGGCTGAGCGTGAACGTGGCGAACAAAATGGTTGCTCACCCAGTATGGTATGCCATACATCTTAATATCAAATTCCAGCAATCTCAGTGGCGAGTGCTCGCTGAGAATCATCTGTTTCTTGAACTCATCGCTAGGCTCCTTACCCAGCGGTTCTTTTCGTTGTGTGAAGCGAGCAGCATCCACCACTCGCTCCCAATCTGTAACTTTTGTAATTTCTATTTTCATAACTATTTTTATTTTAGTTTCTGACCTTTCTTCTACCTGATCCTGCAGCTTTCTCCTTATCCCATTCAGCGATAGCTTCAGACAAATACTTATCCATAGCCTTAGTTAATCTTTCCATGACTATTCTTCTTTACTCGCCTGATTGCCAAGAATATCCTTGATTTTCTTTTCGATGAACTCATTAGAAGTGAGTTTCTTAATAAGTTCATCTATATCAGGTAACTCTGCATCAACTCCGACTTCCTGATTTTTGGAGGAAACATATTCCTTTAGTGCTTTCATCCAAGAACTATTAGCCATGTCTGCCAACGAATCTTTTTTGCTCTCGTAGGCTTTCTTCAATTCTCTATTATTACGGAAATATCTGAGGACTTCCGTTAATGCAACAATGAAGTTCTTGTCTATCATCGGGTTGCTCTTTGCCTCTTCCAGTTTAAGCATCAGGAAGAGTAATGATGAATGTAAATCTGTTTTGTTCATAATTAATCCTTTCTTCTACGATTCTTGATATGTAATGCTAAAGCGCAAAACGACAACAATAGCACTAATAATTGTCCTGCTTCCATATTACTTTTCCTCCATTATTTTCTTTGCCAATCTAATCTTCATACACTACTTTTCCTATCGAATTTATTTCCAACAACTTTGAATCTATTTAATGAATCTTTCTCACTCAGAAGGTATGTTAGTGCAATGCAAAAATCACGACCATTCTTAGCGAGCAAAGAAAATGCGCCATATTTAAACACTACTATTCCGTCAGGACTATCATTTGTGACATTTGAAAGCATGTCACCTTCCCAAACCTCATTACCTTTGCAGTCTTTCAGTCCTGTAAACTGGCAGATTGTATCTGAATCAACAGAATATGCACCGCCACCTTCTATGGGAACTATGATAGCACCATTCTCGTAGGAATGCAGCAAATCTCCGATTGCCCATCCTTTACCATCAAGACGTTTAGCCTTGAACTTGATATTTTCTATTTTCATAAGCTATTATTTTAAATCACTTGCACCATCAGCAATGCCAACACTATATCTCTCGACAAACTCAGCAGAGCGTGCTGCCATTCCTTTAATCAT
>JAIJLI010000259.1 GCA_022722495.1 Dialister sp.
CGATGGAAAGGAGACGGAGGCGGGTGGGCTTCTCCCGTCGGATCACGCACTCGGCGAGCGTGCCGAGCCAGATGGACTGGAAAAGGAAGATGACGGCGAGCGAAGCAGGCAGGGTCTCCAGCGCATGGTTGTAGAGCATGGTGGTGCCTGAGAGCGGAATACCGGTCAGGAGAAAGGCCAATGCGGTCTTTTTCGCGGGGAATCTCCGCACGCGAAGAAGCCAGATGGTCCAGAGCAGAAGAAATCCAAGAAAATACTGGATGGAAGAGACGTCATTGATAGAAAAGCCCGACCGATAGGAGAGCTTGACGAGTGTGGAAATGATACCATAGGAAGCGCCGCCGGCCAAAACGAGTGCGGCATAAAATGTTTGTGACATAGATGGGTGACTCCTTTTGCATGTCCCTATTATAGCATGAGAGAAGGGGGCTGGGGACCGGGGAAACACGGCATCCCCGCTGGTGGCATCTTCTGCGCTTCCCCTCTTCACGTAGCCGTTCTTGCAAATGAAAAAAGCCAGATCCTTTTCATTGTCGACTATAGCAATAAAAATAAATTGACAATATACCTATCTATCTATACAATATAAATTGACTATGAAGAACCATATTTGTTATTATTAAGTATCATTGTTATCCTGGTTAGCAGCAGGTGGCGGGGAGGATCTCTGTCCGCTTCCTGTTTTACTCTAAGGAAAGAGGACATATGGAAGAAACTATGACACAGGATGGGAAAGAGATCCTCTTCGACATCCGTCATTTGACACATACCTTCGAGACGGAGGACGGGAAGACATTCGACGCGCTGTCGGATGTGACCTGCACGATCCCTAAGGGATCCTTCACCGCCATCATTGGCACAAATGGGAGCGGCAAGTCTACACTCGCAAGGCATCTCAATGCCCTGTACCTTCCGACGGCGGGCGAGGTCATCGTAGAAGGCATGAAAACCAGCGACATGGAGCATATCTGGGACATCCGGCAAAAGGTCGGCATGGTCTTTCAGAATCCGGATAACCAGCTGGTCGCGGCCATCGTCGAAGAAGACGTCGCCTTTGGCCCGGAGAACTTGGGTGTACCCGCAGAAGAAATCCGAAAACGCGTGGACTATGCGCTGGAAAAAGTCGGCATGAGTGCCTACCGCACGCATTCACCGGCGATGCTCTCCGGCGGACAGAAGCAGAGGATCGCTATCGCCGGCGTACTCGCGATGCATCCGGACTGCATCGTCCTGGACGAACCGACGGCGATGCTCGACCCTCTGGGACGCAAGGAAGTCATGGATACCATCCATGAGCTGAACCGCTCGGAAGGGATCACCATCGTGCTGATCACCCATTTCATGGAGGAAGCTGTGACGGCGGATCATGTGCTGGTCGTCGACCGCACGAAGCTCCAGATGCAGGGGACAGCACGCGAAGTCTTCTCGCAGGCCGACAAGCTGACGGCCATGGGGCTCGATGTCCCGGTCGCTGCCGACCTTGCCCATGGGCTTCGGAAAAAAGGTTATGAGATTCCTGAAGATTGCATGACAGATGAGGAGCTGGGAGAAGCACTATGTCCATACGCGTCGAACATATAAGTTATATTTATGGCAAGGGCTCGCCATTTGAAAAGACGGCTCTGGATGATGTCGATCTCACCATCGAAAAAGGAGAATTCATCGGCATTATCGGTCATACAGGGAGCGGGAAATCGACACTCATCCAGCACCTGAATGGGCTCATCCATCCGACCTGCGGCAAAGTCACCATCGATGGTGTCGACCTTGCCGAGAAATCCAAAGCCGCCGTCGCCAAGCGCCACTCGGTCGGCATGGTTTTCCAGTACCCGGAGCACCAGCTTTTCGAAGAAACCGTCGCCAAAGACATCGCCTTCGGGCCGATGAATCTGGGGTGTGATGAAGAAGAGGCCGGAAAGCGCGTGAAAAGCGCTATGAAATTTGCCGGTCTTGACTACGACACCTTCGCAGGCCGCTCGCCCTTCCGCCTCTCCGGCGGGCAGCAGCGCCGCGTCGCCATTGCCGGCGTCATCGCGATGCACCCGGATTTCCTTATCCTGGACGAACCATCAGCAGGCCTTGACCCCATCGGGCGGCGGGAAATTTTCTCCCGCATCCAGAGCTGGTACAAGAAAGGCGTATTCTCCGTCATCCTCGTCTCGCATAATATGGATGACATCGCACGCCTCGCGACCCGCCTTCTCGTCATGCACAAAGGCCGACTTGTGCTGGACGGCGAACCGATGGATATCTTCCTCCACCACAGAGAAGAACTGCAGGCTTGCGGCGTCGATGCTCCGCCCCTCACGCAGACCCTCCTCTACCTGAAAGAGAAGGGCATCCCCGTGCCGGAAGAGGCAAAAACGACCGAAGAAGCCGTAGAAAAAATGGCAAAGATGCTGGGAGGTAAGACACATGCTCACTGATATGACCCTCGGCCAGTACTATCCCGGCCATTCGTACCTGCACCAGATGGATCCCCGTGCGAAGATCCTCTGTACCATGATCTTCATCGTCGCGATTTTCCTCGCGAACAACCTGTATTCCTACGTAGTCGTCGCCGGCTTCACCTTCCTTGCCATCGCCCTCTCCGGTGTACCTGCGAAAATGATCTGGAAGGCCATCAAGCCCCTCTGGGTGATCCTTGTTTTCACCATGCTCATCCACATCCTCACCACCCCGGGGACGGAAATCTTTTCATGGAAATTCATCCACATCAGCGAAGAAGGCATCAGGAACGGCATCGTCATGACACTGCGCCTCGTCTTCCTCATCGCCTTCTCCTCGCTTCTCACCTATACCACGAGCCCGATCGTCCTGACCGACGGCATCGAAGACCTCCTGATGCCATTCCGTCGCTTCGGGGTTCCCGCGCACGAGCTCGCCATGATGATGACCATCGCGCTCCGTTTCATCCCGACACTTTTGGAAGAAACTGACCGCATCATGAAAGCCCAGTCCTCCCGAGGCGCTGACTTCGTGAACGGCAATCTTTGGCAGCGCGCCAAGAACATGATCCCACTCCTCGTCCCGCTCTTCATCTCCGCCTTCCGCCGCGCCGACGACCTCGCGACCGCCATGGAAGCCCGCTGCTATCGCGGCGGCGAAGGACGTACCAAGATGCACCAGCTCTCCTACACATGGCGGGATAGAAATGCCTTCATCGCCATTGCCCTCGTGACCGGCGCCCTCATCGCGCTGTATGTAGTCATGAGATAGAATGGGGCGTGGGGTTAGCCACATGGAATCCTGAAGTTTGAAAGCAGGGATGAGTAGCTAGGGATTAGGGGCTATGGATTAGAAATGAGCGGTGATCGAAATAGCGCAATTGGTACGCTGACCGTTCTGCAAGGAAGATCTCTCGGCTACGCTCGAGATGACGGCGCGAAGCGCTATCAAAATTTCGCGGCGCTTCTGATTTTTATGCGCTATACCATTCCCGCCCTACCTATAGAACCTGCTGAACCTCTTTCAAACGCAATTAAGGGGAACTCCTAATCCCTAATCCCCAGTCACTAGCCACTATTTTTCCCGAAGGATCATCCCATGCGAAATATCTGGATCACCGTTTCCTACGAAGGAACAAACTATGCCGGCTTCCAGCGCCAGCCCACCCGCATGACCGTGCAGGAAATGCTTGAGAATACACTCCTTCAGCTGACGGGAAAGAAGACAACCATTTACTTCGTCGCCCGCACCGATGCCGGCGTCCATGCCTATGGGCAGGAGTGTACCTTCTATACCGAATCCCGCATCCCCGGAGACCGCTTCGTCCACGCCATGAATGCCCTACTTCCGCGTGATATCCGCGTCCGCCAAAGCCGGGAGATGGACGAAGACTTCTCCGTCCGCCGCCGCAACTTTGGCAAGACCTACGGCTACCTATTGACAGAGAGCCGCGAAGCCTCGCCCTTC
>JAIJLI010000260.1 GCA_022722495.1 Dialister sp.
AGGCGGAACAGTGAGAACTGAGTCGAAGGATCTGGCGCCGCACCACCATTTCGCATTTCTCATTTCTAATTTCTCATTCAAGCGAAGCTTTCAAACGGAATCAAAGGGCAGTACGCCCCAGGGGCTAACCCTGAACCCTGAACCCACACCCCTTACACTCGACACATGTTCGAATCGTATTTCCAGAGAGCGAGGTACTTACTATGTCCGAATTACGAGTACGCAAAGTACAGGAATTTATCAAGCAGGAAGTGAGCCAGATGCTCCTTCATGATCTGAAAGACCCGCGCATCGGCTTTGTCACGGTGACTGAAGTCAAGGTGACAGGCGATCTGCGCGAAGCGACCATTTACGTCAGCCTTTTCGGCAAACCGGAAGAGAAGAAAGCATCGCTCGATGCGCTGAATAAGAGCCGCGGCTTCGTGCGCCGTGAGCTCGGGCAGCGTCTCAAGATCTACTACACGCCGGAGATCACCTTTTCTGAAGATGCCTCTTTGGACTACGGCATGCATATCGATGGCCTTCTGAAGAAGATTCATAAGGATGAGGTGAAAGAATGAGCCTTGCACTGAACCACGCCAAAGAAATCGGCAAGAAGGAGGCCATGGATTTTCTGAAATCCCACAAGCGCTTCCTGCTGGTCGGTCACGAACATCCGGATGGAGATGATGTCGGCTCTATCTGTGCGCTGCACAATGTCCTTGTTTCGATGGGGAAAGAAGCAGACATGCTGCTTCCGGATCCGGTGCCGAAGGTGTACACCCTCGTGAAGGCCTCCGCGCTCGTTCATACATCGATCCCGGAAGGAATGGACTACGATGCGATCGTTTTCACGGATCTTTCAAATCTGGAGCGAGGCGGGAATTTTGATTTCCCACGGGACATCGACTCACTCTCCATCGACCATCATCGCACGAATGAACGCTTCACCGACCTCCTCTATCTGCAGTATCGCTATGCAGCGACAGCGGAAATGCTTGCGGAAATGTTTTTCGATGAAGGCATCGAGATGGACGAAGACACCTGCAATGCACTTTACATGGGCATCGGCACGGACAGCGGCTTCTTTAAATTCAGCTGCACCTCGCCGCATACGCTCCTGATGGCGAGCCGTCTCGTCGCGATGGGAGCTGACCCATCCTATATTTCCAATCATCTCGAAGAGAAATCCATCGAAGCCATGCATTGCTACGAGCTGGTGGCAAAGACGGTCCACTCCTATGCCGATGGAAAGATCGTCATCGCATACATGGATCAAGACGCCATGGCGCTCGATGGAGAGAATTCCGACTATTACGCCTCCATTCCGCGCTGCATCCGCGGCTGCGAGATCGCCGCACTTTTTAAGTATCGCAAAGAGGGCGAGACCCGTGTCTCCCTGCGCTCCAAAAATTATGCCAATGTCGCGGAGCTTGCCGGTGAATTTGGCGGCGGCGGTCACTGGAAGGCAGCCGGATGCACCATCGAAGGCGACTTTGCAGAAGCGGAGAAGAAATTCATGGCTGTCGCGGAGAAGTATCTCTGATGGACGGCGTACTGAATGTTTTAAAGCCGGCGGGGATGACGTCCTTCGACGTGATAGCGCGTCTGCGGCGCATCTATGGGCAGAAGAAGATCGGCCACGGTGGGACGCTTGACCCCATGGCGGCGGGCGTGCTCCCTGTCTTTTTGGGGCGCGCGACGCGCCTCATCGAGTACGCGCCGATCCATCGAAAAACGTATGAAGCGGAATTTCTGATGGGCCTTGCCACTGACACCGAGGACGTGACAGGGACCGTGGTAGAGACGGGGGAGATCCCTGCCGATCCTTCGATCTGGGAAAGCACTGCGGAATCATTCAAAGGAGACATCCTCCAGCGCCCCTCGTCCTACTCTGCCATCAAGGTGAATGGCGAGCGCGCCTACAAGCTGGCGCGTGAAGGGAATGCCGTCGAGCTTCCTCCCCGTCCTGTCACCATTTACGATCTGATCCTCCGTGAGGTAAAACCGCCGCTCCTCCGTCTCTCCGTCACCTGCTCGGCAGGCACCTACATCCGCGCGCTCGGCCGCGACATGGGGAAAACGGCCGGATGCCCGCTCACCATGTCCTTCCTCCTGCGCAGCGAGATGGGGCCTTTCTCTATCGCCGAAGCCAAGACACTGGAAGAGATCGAAGCGGATCCGGAAGGCGCGCTCATGACCGACCTTCGCCCGCTCCTTTCCGCGCTGCCTCTTCTTGCGCTCGATGAGAAGGAAGCCGCCGATTTCCTCTTGGGCAAACGCCTTCGCACGCGAGAAAAGCCTGTAGAAGTCGCCGCCGCCTTTTGCGGTCCCCGCTTCCTCGGTACTGCCAGTGTAGAGCGCGGTGTCATCCATCCGAAGAAAGTGTTTAATTAAGTTTTTAGTGACTAGTGACTGTGAGACATCCGTCTTTCCCGTATCATCATTTCGAGCGAAGCGAGAAATCTTCTTTGCAGACCGATAAACGATGCATGTGTGAAAGCAGAAATACGTAGCACCAAGGCGTCGTTTCCGGACCGGTGCTTATGTGATACTGACCGCAGTGCAAGAAAGATCCCTCGGCTACGCTCGGGATGACGACAGCGCGAAGCATTATCAAAATTCTGCGGCGCTTCATTATTTTATGCGCCGCACCACCATTTCGCATTTCTAATTTCTCATTCAAGCGAAGATTTCAAACGGAATCAAAGGGCAGTACGCCCCCGTGGGCTAACCCTGAGCCCTGAGCCCTGAACCCTTAAACCTTAAATCCATCATCATGACCATTCTACCTACTTTACACGATTTACCCAAAGACCAGCCCTTCGTCCTTGGCATCGGCTTCTTTGACGGATGCCATCTGGGACATCAGGAGGTCTTTTCCGAAGTGAAGCGCCTTGCGAAAGAGAAGGGCGCGCAGCCGGGTGTTCTCACCTTTTATCCGCATCCGATGAAAGTGCTTGCGCCCGATATTCATGTGCCGCTTTTGCAGTCCATTGATGAGAAGATGGATGCACTGGCCGCTCAGGGCATGGCGCTGGCTGTCTGCATCCGGCCGGATGAGACATTTCTCGCAAAATCCGCTGAAGATTTTCTGGGAGAGCTCGCTCGCCTTCCCGGCCTTGTCGGCCTCGTCACGGGAGAAAATTTTTCCTTTGGCCACGGTGGTCTTGGGAAGAGTGGTGACCTCGTGCGCTTCTTTGAAGAAAGCCGTGTCACCGTCCGCATCGTCTCACTCCGAGAGAACGCAGGGAAGAAGATTTCCAGTACCGCCATCCGCCAGGCTGTCTTAGGCGGTGAGATGGAGAAGGCCGCCCGCCTTCTTGGCCGTGACTATACCATCAAGGGCGACGTGGTCCATGGCTTTCGCCGCGGGCATGACGTACTCGGATTTCCGACGGCGAATCTGGCTGTCTCTGAAGACCGTGTCCTTCCGCCGGATGGCGTCTACGCGACGCGCGCGCTGGTGAAGGGGCATACCTTCCCTGCTATCACGAATATCGGAAACAATCCGACCTTCGGCAATGCAAAGAAGACCATCGAGACATTCATCTTTGACTTCGACGAGTCCATCTACGGCGCGTCCTTCACGCTCGCATGGGTGAGCCGCATCCGGGGAGAAATGAAATTCGCCTCACCTGACCTTCTGGTGGCGCAGATCCATCAGGATATCCAAAAAGCGAAAAACAGACTGCATGTATGAAAGGGGCTATGAAGGAATGAATCCTCATTTCTTCACAGCCCCTTTTTACTTTGCTTTCATTTGGTTCAAGGTTCAGGGCTCTCGTGGCGGCTTCTCCGCCTTTTTTTAGAAGATGGTATTCTCGTATCGCAGCCTTCCCCTCTAGGGGAAGGTGCCCCGAAGGGGCGATAGGGTGACTATGGCATGAAAGATAGCTGGGATAAGGTTTCCCAGTC
>JAIJLI010000261.1 GCA_022722495.1 Dialister sp.
ACTCTCGTATCGTCATTTCGAGCGTAAGCGAGAAATCTTTGCCATTTGCGGCGAAGCCGTCTCCTTCATTCCTCATTCGTGGTCAAAGGGCAGCACGCCCCACTGGCTAACCTCTTTGTCTCCTGTCATTTGACACGCCGTATCCCCCTTTCTATAATGAAAGACATGCGGCAGAATATCTGCCGACGATCTATGGAAACGCTGATTACATCTGACAACGATTGAATCAGTGCTTCCCTACAAGGAGCTGATCATAATGGATATAAAGAAAACAGTCGAAGCTGGGGAGAGCTTTCTCATTTCTCTTCGCCGTCATTTCCATGAAAATCCGGAGCTGTCGCAGCAGGAATGGAAGACCATGGACTTCATCGAAGAAACACTCCATGGCTGGGGGATCTCTACGGTTCGTGTACCGCGAGGCGGTATCTTTGGCATGATCGACAGCGGGAAGGATGGCTGGACGGTCCTGATGCGAGCAGATATCGATGCGCTGCCGATCGAAGAGAATCCGAAGAATCTTGCATGCGAAAAGGTGTGCCTCTCGAAGAATCACGGTGTCTCTCATGCCTGCGGGCATGACGGACACATGGCGATGCTCCTCACCGCGGCGAAGATCCTTGCAGCACACAAGGACGAATGGGAAGGCAAGGTACTTCTCATGTTCGAAGAAGCAGAGGAAATGGGAGAGCGTGGTGTCGGTCATCTGCTGTCTTATCTCGATGAGAAGAAGATCCACGTGGATGCCTGCTATGGTACGCATATGATGTACTGCCTGCCTGCGGGCAAGGTCGCGGTCATGTATGATGGTGTACTGGCAGGTGCCTTCTTCTACCGTGTAAAGATCCATGGCAAGAGCGGACATGGCTCCATGCCGAGCCTTGCCGTCAGCCCGATCGACTGCTTCCATACTTTCTACATGGCGCTTCAGTCTTACCGCATGCGGAAGGTCAGCCCGAGAAACTGCCTCACCTATTCCTTCGGCATGGTGCAGGCGGGTGACACGCCGAATGTCATCCCTGACGAGCTCACTTTCGCCGGTACAGCGCGCTGCTTTGTGAATGAAGACGGGCTTTCCTTCCGTGAGGATTTCTGGAAGCTGCTCAAGGACATCTGCGACAACTACGGCTGCACGGCAGAGATCATGGAAGACCAGTACTTCCCTGTCACGGCCAATAATAAAGAGTGTGTAGACCTTGCGCGGAAAGCCATCGCCGAGCGTGTGGGTGATGTCATGGAAGACACCGAGCCATGGATGGCTTCGGAGACCTTTGCCATCACCGAGTCCACCTACCCGGGCATCTTCACCTTCACCGGCGTGAAAAATGAAGCGCTGGGCACCGGGGCGAACCACCATACGCCGGAATTTGATATCGATGAGAGCGGTCTCAAGGTCGGCGTCGAAGCGGCACTTGCCTATGTCCTTGCTATGCTTGAAGAGAAACCGGAGATCAAGTCCTTCCATAAGGAGGATCTGAAGCTCATGCTGGAGAGAGCGGAATAGATAAGGTTGTTGGGTTCAGGTTGACAGGTTTCAGGATCGGAGAACGCGCACGGAGAGCCCCTTTCCGGAGGAAAGGGGGGACAATACGCATGTTACATGACAAAAGTTTGAAAGCAGGGATTAGGGATTAGTGGCTAGGGATTAGGAGCCTTGAGTGACTAGTCACGGGTGACTGAGAGACATCAGACTCTCTCGTATCGTCATTTCGAGCGTAGCGAGAAATCTTTCTTGCAGTCCGATAAACGATGTATGTATGAAAGTAGAAATACCTAGCACCAAGGCGTAGGTTCCCTGCCAGTGCCTATGCGATGATACTTACCGTAGTGTGCCATAGAGATCTCTCGCCAACGCTTTTGATGACGACGGCGCGAAACGCTATCAAAAATTTGCGGTGCTTCGTTATGTTTGCGCCGAACCAACCCCTTTGAACCTCTTGAACCTATAGAACCCAGTCCCAAGTCACTATTCTTTGGAGCGCCCTATGACGAATACCATCAAACTTCTTTTCCTTGCGATCCTCACCGCGTTTGCCCTCTGGCGGACACAAAGCCATGATGACGCCATGACACTTGTGACGGCAGGCATGGTGACACTCTGCTTCGTCCTTTCTGCGTGGCATGTGTGGAGAAATCGGAAATAAAAAAAGAGCCTTCGGGCTCTTTTTTTATGGAGATAAGGAGGCTGTGAGAAGTCAGGGGTCTGAAGTCGCAAAGTCTTTGGGCTAAAGTCTTCGACTCTCCCCGTCTCCCGGCCTTCAAGCGAGTTGGCTCTTTTTGAGAATGCCAAAGAAGATACCTGCGATATGAGCTGACCTTGAACCTGTAACCTTGAACCTTTATACTAAAGCCATAGAGACGAAATCGATATAACCATTTCCCAAAGGAGATTTTCATGGCAGTCAGAAGAAAAAGAGCAACGAAAAAGAGCAATGGACATCCATTTCTGGTCCTTCTCTTCTTTATCGGTCTCGTGGTGGGTTCTGCATATATGACAGACCGGATGACGAATGCACCGACGGCGGACAATGCAGATCAGGTGACGGCGATCCGTCATATTTTCAATGACAAGGAAATGCAGGGGCTCGTCCCGAAGGAAGACCAAGGGACGCCCGAGAGCGTGAAAGAAAAGATCAAGGATATCATCAATAAAACCGTCGTCGTCGAAGCCAAAGCGGACGATGAGGATACGCCGAAGGCCGTCGAAGTCACGAAAACCGACGGGAAGACAGAGCGTATGAAAGAGGATGAGGCGAGAGAGACAGAGCCAGAGAAGGAGGTCTTCAGTATCAGCCGTGTCGTCTCCAAGATCACAGGCAAAGAAGAGCCGAAGACGGAAACACCGGCGAAAGAAACGGTCGTGGCTTCCGCTTCTTCGGAAAGGACAGAGAGCGCAGACTCTCGTGAGAGGACATCTGCGCCGGATCCATTCTCCGTAAAGAAGACGGAGCCCGCAAAAGCAGCACCTGCAAAGTCCGGCAAGAGTGAAGCCCGTGCGAATGGCAGCTCCGAAAAAGCATTGCCGGACAAAGCGGCATCCATCTTGCCGCCGAAAGAAAACGCCGGCGGGCAAGTGACCGGCCGCCTTGCCATCGTCATCGATGATGCAGGGCGCGATCTGGACTCCCAGCACATCTATGAACAGATGGGCATCCCGCTCACGCTGGCCGTCATGCCGGATCAGATCCATACCAGAGATGCCGCACTCTCGTGGCGCGCGCACGGACTTCCTGTGATTCTCCATCAGCCCATGGAGTCCGTCTCTGGCATCGGCATGGAGCCGAAGGTCATCTTGACGTCCATGAGCGATACGGACATCCGGCAGATGCTGAGGGACTCGCTTTCGCAGCTGCCGGAAGCCATCGGTATCAATAACCATCAGGGATCGAAGGCTACCATCGACGCGAGGACCATGGATATCGTCATGAATGAGCTCCACCATCGCGGGCTCTTCTTCTTCGACAGCCACACAAACAGCACGACGGCTGCGGACAAGGCAGCGAAGACATACGGTGTGCCCTATGTGAGAAATGATCTCTTCGTCGATAATTCGGCCTCTGTCTCTGACATCTGTGCGATGATCCAGGAGGGCGCCGATCGCGCGAAGAAGAAGGGGACGTATATCATCATCGGCCACTGCCGTCCGCACACCGCCGAAGCCTTCCGCCAGATGGTACCGAAGCTCAAGGCACAGGGGATCGAATTTGTGTACCTGTCGTCGTTGAAAAAATGACTTGACTAGGGATTAGGGGGCGTGTGAAGGAGATCGCTAGCAACGAAGCGCCTTCCCCCTTTTCGGGTAATGCTATTAAGTTAAGGAAATCGTTAGCTACGTAACGTCTTGCTTCCCCCTTCGGGGGAAGTGCCGAAGGCAATAGGGGCATGCTAGCGGTAT
>JAIJLI010000262.1 GCA_022722495.1 Dialister sp.
AAGCATCCAGATCCTTTTTGGTTTTGACCTCCGTCGCAAAATACAGCACATCTTCAAGGTAGCCGATCTTTTCATGACATTCGTCCAGCTTTTCACGTCCGATCGTAAGGCGCGTTTTCATTTTATTGTATTTTTTGAAATAGAGCTGGCTGTTTGCGGTGACAGAAAGAAGCGGATCGACAGGGATCGTTTCTTTCGTAGGGGGATCATTGAAAAGGTTCAAGACGGTGAGCGCTTTTCTTCCATTGATCTTTTCATAGGCGTAGATCGCAAGCAGATTGCCCCAGAGCTTGTATTGCTCCGTCTTGGAGGTCTCCTTCATTTCCCCTTCGATCTTCTGGATCTTTCGCTCTTCCCTTTTGATGAGGGTGTGGATCTTCTTCTTGTAGTCAGAGAGCTGGGCGGCCATGGTGCCGCCGGAAGATTCGGCTTCTCTTTCGAGCCACGGGATGATGGGGCTGCATTCGATTTCCTCACCGAGGAAGGGCAGGGCGATCGGACTGACCATCGGCTTCCCCTTGGCATTCTGATAGATGTGAAGGGTATCCGAGGCCATGATATCCTCTTTGAGGAGAAGTATGGCGGAGAGCAGGGAGTCCTCCTCGGACTCTGTCAGGGAGGCGAGGGGGGATGTCATCAAGACCTTGCTCAGATGGCCCAGCTCATCGACGAGGAAACGGGAGAAGCCGTTGAAGGTATGGAAGAGCCATTCTTCGATCGTACTCTCTGTTCCCTTACCGTAGTCGAGTATATTTTTCAGTTCCTCTTTGGAGAACTGCATGAAATTCATACGCGCACTGTTTGTCGGAAGATGGTACACTTCCCCGGGGACGAGCAGGCGGTCGCCCTTCCTGCCGCGAAGACAGGCATCGATGATCGTATCCCCTTCCGTCAGGACAAGATTCGGTGAGGAGGGGAGAAGCTCGGCCCAGAGCGTTTTGGTGACGATCTCTCCGGCGGCCTCGATGCGGTCGAAGGAAAAGGCCAGGATGCGGTCCATGTCGATCTGCCGTACTTCCGAGAGACGGCTTCCTTCCAGATGCTTGCGCAGTGTCATGCAGAAGGTCTGTGACGGGGTATACTGATTTTGCACCTTGCTCTTCGATGTGAGGTATACGACGGGCGGCGTGTGGGTATTCGCGATCATGTGGACAGGCTTTGCGTTCGGGCAGAACAGCTCGATGTCCATGATGCGGTTATCGATCTGATGGATCTGCCGCACCTGTGCAGGGATGAGGAGCTTTTGCAGCTCTTTGACGAAAAGATATAAAGAGGCACTGTCGATTTGCATGGGAGACTCCTTTTGAGGGAAAAGATTATGGGGGACAAGGTTCAGGGTTCAGGGTTAGCCCACGGGGCGTGCCGTCCCTTGATTGCGTACGAAAGAGGGGTAGTGGGTTCTACAGGTTCAGCGGGTTCAGAGGGGGCAACGGGGGTGGTGCGGCGCATTTCGTCATCCTGAGCGGAGAAAAACGTCGTATGTTAAAAATGGCTTATCTGAAAATATGAGAGCTGAGTCGAAGGATCTAAGCGCCGCGGAGATTTGGAACTAGCGGTTTTCTCATATCGTAAACCTAATCCCTAGCTACCAGTCACTAGTCACTTCTACTCCCTATTCCCTGCTTAATCGCAAAGCCTATGAAATACTTCTATAAGTATATCACGAAAGTGAAAGCGTGCGGGAAATATGGTAAAATAACAATGATAGTTAGATATTTGATCCGTGTTTCTCTAGACTGTCATATAGAAAGGATGAAACCACTATGCACTTTACCAAATGGCATGGCTGCGGCAATGATTATGTATTTGTGAATGGTTTTGAAGAAAATTTCGATGACGTATACAGCAAGATCGTCGCCATCAGTGATCGACACTTCGGCGTAGGCTCTGACGGCGTGATCTTCCTCCTGCCTTCGGACAAGGCAGATATTCGTATGCGTATGTTCAACAATGATGCTTCGGAAGGAGAGATGTGCGGGAATGGCATCCGCTGCCTTTCGCGCTGGGCGTATGAGCTGGGACTGGTGAAAGCGAAGCGCTTCTCCGTCGAAACGGGGGCAGGCATCCTTTATCCGGAGATTCTCGAAGATGGGAATGTACGCGTCGATATGGGCAGACCGCATCTTCTGGCAGATGAGATCCCGGTCACGGGCTATGGCAAAGGACCTGTCATCGCACAGCCGCTCACCAATGAAGCGAATGGCAAGACCTATACCATCACCTGTGTTTCCATGGGAAATCCGCACTGTGTTATCTTCGTGGATGATATCAAAGACGTCGATCTCACCGGGGAAGGCCCGCATCTGGAGGTGGATGCCCATTTTCCGAAAAAAACGAATACGGAATTTGTAGAGCAGCTGGGCGAGCATCATTTCCGTATGCGTGTGTGGGAAAGAGGCACAGGGATCACCATGGCCTGCGGTACCGGTACCTGTGCGACTGTCGTCGCAGCGATCCTGAATGGCCGTACCAAAGACTATGCTGACGTCGATCTCGACGGCGGCGTGCTCCATATCGAGTGGGACGGAAAGCCGGACAGCCACGTCTTCATGACCGGGCCGGCAGTCAAAGTCTTTGAAGGAGATTATTTCGGATAAGAAGGATGCGTGACCACGCATCTGATGTAAGGGAAACGCTGATTCCATCGCGGGATCCGTGTTTCCTTTACTATTTCATAAGGAGAACTATGATGAACAGCATGACTGGTTTTGGCCGAGGGATCGGCGAAAGCGAGATCGGCAGCGTGACCGCAGAGATCAAAGCGGTGAACAGCCGGTTTTTAGAGATCAATATCAGAAGTGACCATTTTCCCGGCAGTCTGGAAGAGATCGCCCGCGAGGCGGCGAAGAAAAGACTTTCGCGCGGAAAGTTGAATATTTTTCTGTCTTTTACACCGACGGCTTCGGCGAAAGCGACGCGCGTCGAGGTGGATGAAGGTCTGCTCTCTGCCTATCTTTCTGCGTTAGACGATATCAGCGGAAGAAAAGGCGTGAAGAAGGGGAAGGTGCATGTATCTGACCTGCTCTCTTTGCCGGAACCGTTTCTCACGATCAGAAAAGAGGCTGCGACTGAGGAAGAGATGGCACCGCTGGTGAAAACAGCGATGGAGGGGGCGCTTGTTTCGCTCATCGAAATGCGCCAGCGTGAGGGTCATAACCTGAAAGTCGACCTGAAGCAGCGTCTGGCATTCCTTCGGGAAAGGCTTGCCTTCCTGCTCTCCCGGCAGGATCTCGCTGCCAAAGCCTATGAAGAACGCCTGCGCCAGCGTATGGAGAAGATCCTAGAACAGATGAACTTCGAGGTCGATGAAGGCCGTATTCTGGAAGAGGTTGCTCTTTTCTCCGAAAAAACGGACTACACAGAAGAGGTCGTCCGTTTTGCAAGCCATCTGGATCAGTTCGATGCCATGCTCGAGAGTGAAGAACCCATCGGACGCAAGCTCGACTTCCTTCTCCAGGAGATCAATCGGGAAGCAAATACCACCGCTTCCAAGGCGAGCGATGCGGAAGTCATCGATACCGTCATCCAGATAAAGACCGAGCTCGAGAAGATCCGCGAGCAGGTACAAAATATTGAATGATCGGTGAGCAGGGATCAGGAAAGCATCAAAAAAGCAGCGAACGGATCGCTGCTTTTTTTGATGCCTCTTATCTATTATTCACCATTTCCGGATTCATATCATGATGCAGGAGACGGAAGCGGGCAAAGTCTTTCCATTCGGTATCCGGTGTGCCGTAGTTGCAGTACGGGTCGATGGAGAGCCCGCCGCGGGGGAGAAATTTGCCCCATACTTCGATATAGCGGGGATGGAGAAGCTTGATGAGATCACTCATGATGATATTCACGCAGTCCTCGTGGAAATCGCCGTGATTGCGGAAGCTGAA
>JAIJLI010000263.1 GCA_022722495.1 Dialister sp.
GTCAATGTCAATGTGGAACGCATCGTTTTCGGTGAGGAGAAATAGAGATGTCCGGTGAAGAAGCAGAGAAGAAACGATCGGAAGAAGTCGTATATCAGAAAATTGAAGAGGCTCTGCTTGCCATGCCTGAGGTATCTCATTTCACCGCGGATGGCTTTCAGTATCTGATGCAGGGGATCAGTCAGGCCTTTGGCTTCAAGGCTCATTGCGGGCTTTGGATACGAAATCTGAAGGATGGACGTGTGAAGGTGGCGATCTCTGTCGCACTGCATAAAGGCTGTCAGGTACAGGAGACTGCCCGCTATATCCAGATGGTGGTGAAGAATGTATTCTCTTCGCTTCGAAGAGAGGACATCGAAAGCATTGATGTGACGATTACTGAAATGGTAGAGTGAACGGGTGTCATCAGAACCTGCCGCCAAAGTTTCTTTAGGGAAACTGCTCCCGGCAGGATCTGCTGGATCCGTCGCGCCTGTGGAGTCATGGGAAACCATGTATGTAAGACAGGAAATTTCATAGCATAGAGAGAGGCTGACATGAGTAGAACAAGCGCAAGAGAATATGCACTCAAGGTGCTGTACTCCAGAGAGCTCAATCCGGAGTCAGAGCCGATCGAGGAAGAGACGCTTCATTTGGAAGAGAAGGACAAGGCTTTTGCAGATGCTTTGATCGAAGCGGCAGCTCATGAAGATGTCGATGATAAGATCAAGGCATATTTGAAAAAGAACTGGTCGCTCACGCAGCTCAATGTGGTGGATAAGAATATTCTCCGTCTGGCTGTCGCTGAGTTTTATCATTCCGGGGAAGACCGCCCGGATAAGAAGGTCATTATCAATGAAGCGATAGAGCTTGCCAAGACATATGGCGGTGAAGAGTCCTATCGATTCATCAATGGACTTCTGGATAAGGCATTACAAGGTGAATAATCATGAGGTTTCTTGGAATAGATACCAGCTGCTATACGACATCGGCAGCGGTTTATGATTCTTCCAAGGGGCTGATGGGGGAAGAACGGATCGTCCTTTCAGTGAAGGAAGGGCGGCGGGGACTGTCTCAGTCTGAGATGGTTTTCCAGCATGTGAAGAATCTTCCCGTCCTGCTTCGAAGGCTTTCTCCTTTGCTGCAGGATCTGAAGGGCATAGGCGTTTCAGGATTTCCACGGAGGCGGGCAGATTCATACATGCCCGCCTTTCTTGTTGGTCGGGGGATGGCTGAGGCGCTGTCCTCTTCGCATCACATTCCTCTTTATGTATTCAGCCATCAGGAAAATCATGCGATGGCAGCGATCCGAGAGGCACCGGCTCTTTGGGGGAAGCCGTTTTATATGATGCATATGTCCGGCGGCACACAGGATGTGCTCTCCTGTCAATGGCAGGAAGAGGGGATGGAGATCCATGAGCTCCTGACGTCCAAAGACATTACGGCAGGGCAGTTCATTGACCGCGTGGGCGTGGCTTTGGGACTTCCCTTCCCCTGCGGGAAATGGCTGGAAGCGCTGGCAGAACAGGGAAATGATACGTATCGGATCCCCCGCTCGTCCGTGAAAGGGGCGTTCAGCTTTTCCGGCCCCGAAACACGCGTCCAGCGTGATATAGCGTCGCTCGCTTATCGGAAGGAAGACATCGCCAAAGGAGTCCTCATCCACATAGGGCGTGCTCTCGAAAAGGAGCTCAGCGGCTATCCTTTCGAAAAGGGCCGTCCCTTCATCGCAGTGGGCGGGGTCATGGCAAACCGCTATCTTCGGGCAAGGGTCGAAGAGATTTGCCAAGCTATCGGTCTCACGCCGCTCTTCGCCGATCCACGCTATAGCAGTGACAATGCGACGGGCAATGCGTTTGGCGCGTATATGGAAGATCGCTCGGGCGTTGCGGGTGACTGAAAGGTCACTTTCGGGCATCGGTCCGTGATATTTGCGGGAAAGCTGACACCATTTATGAATTTAAAAAAGCACATATGCAATGATCCAGAAAGGAGCCACCCATGCTGAAAGATGTTTTGCTCGCAAAACAGAAGGAAATCAACGAAAGACTTGAGACACTGCTGGTCTCTGACCTGAGCGCTCATCAAAAATTGTTTGACGCCATGAACTACAGCCTTTCGGCTGGGGGGAAGCGTATCCGTCCCTTTCTGTTTCTTCTGATCCTGGAACTTTGGGGAAAAGATGCACGGCTGTATCTGGATATTGCCTGTGCGCTGGAATGCGTGCATACGTATTCCCTCATCCATGACGACCTTCCGGCCATGGATAATGATGACTACCGCCGCGGCCGTCCCACGAATCACAAGGTCTTTGGGGCAGGCATGGCGACCATGGCAGGGGATGGGCTTCTGACCTTTGCCTTTGAGCTTTTGGCAGGCGAGCAGCAGATCGCGCCTGCGCTCCGCTGTGAATTGATCTCCATCCTGGCCAAGGCTGCTGGCCCCGAAGGCATGGTGGGCGGACAGGCGCATGATATCGAGAGCGAAGGCCGGACGCTGACTCTTCCGGAATTACAGCTCATGGACCATTGCAAGACAGGCTGTCTTTTGACTGCACCAGTGGATATGGCACTGGCAATGACAGAGAGCAGTGAAGAAGAAAAGAACCTTCTGCATGCATTTGCTGTCCATGTGGGACTGCTTTTCCAGATGACGGATGACCTTCTTGATGTGAATGGGCATCTGGATGAGATGGGAAAAATGCCGCATCAGGATGCGGCAGATCATAAGTCCACCTACGTAAGCCTTCTTGGCAAGGAGCGGACAAAGGCACTCGCAGAAGAAGAAGCAAGGCATGCCAAAGAGATACTGGGAAGGGTCGATCGGGACACAAGCCTTCTCACAGAGCTTGTGGACATGCTGCTGGTACGCACGAAGTAGAGGAAATATATGGGAAATCAGAAGGTCAAGAAAGAACGGCTGGATGTCATGCTCGTAGAGCAGGGCTTTTTCGACAGCCGGGAGAATGCGAAACGGCATATCATGGCAGGCATCATCCTTGTCAATGATGTGCCTGTCGATAAAGCGGGGACGAAGATCCCTGTGGATGCAAAGCTGCGGATCAAAGGACATGTGATGCCGTATGTGGGGCGCGGCGGCTACAAGCTGGAGAAAGCGATCAAGACATTCGGTATTGATATGAAGGGAAAGGTCATGGCAGACATCGGTGCCTCTACCGGCGGCTTCACTGACTGTGCACTGCAGAATGGTGCGGCGAAGGTCTTTGCTATCGATGTCGGGACCAATCAGCTTGACTGGAAGCTCCGCTCTCATCCGCAGGTCGTCAATATGGAAAAGACGAACATCAAAGTCGTGACAGAAGAGATGCTGGGAGAAAAGGTCGATCTCGTTTCCACAGACGTATCTTTCATATCCGTTCTGAAGATCATTCCGGCGGTCAGATCCATCCTGAAGGAGGATGGTGCGATGGCGATCCTGATCAAGCCGCAGTTTGAAGCCGGCAGGGACAAGGTGGGAAAAGGCGGCATCGTGAGAGAAAAAGACATCCATGAAGAGGTCATTTTGGATACGCTCACTGCTTTCGAAGAAGAAGAATTCCACTGCTGGGATCTGACGTTTTCGCCCATCAAAGGCGGCTCAGGGAATATTGAGTTTCTAGCCTATCTGAAGTGGAAAAAGCCACAGGAAGCGATCAGTGAAGAACGGATCCATCAGGTGGTCGAAGAGGCACATGAGACTTTGAAAAAATAGGTGTAGAACCATACATTATAACGATAATAGACGAGGCGGTGATTTCATTGCGATTTGCCATTTTTCCGAATTTGGGAAAAGAGAAGCTCTTTACCTTTCTGCCCGAGCTTCTTGGGATGATAGAAGAAAGAAAGTCGAGCGCACTGCTGCCGCTTTCTATGAAAGAAGGACTGGAAGCGGGCGGTATCAAGG
>JAIJLI010000264.1 GCA_022722495.1 Dialister sp.
GAAAATTTCAGTACAAGGACATTTGATCTGGGGCTTCAAATCGTCAGAAATCTCGCAGAGATCGAACTCAAGGGCGAGTTTGGCTTAAAAAATGAGGATTCTATGGTCGTGGCAGATATTTACTGCCCGCTGGCTTTGATGGAGGCATAAAAAATGGCAGAAAAATATAGAATCGTCATAGCAGATGATGAAGCGCTCATCTGCATGGATTTAAGGGAAATGCTTGAAGAAGCCGGACACACAGTCGTCGGCGTTGGCTCAGATGGGGTGGAGGCTTTGGATCTTGTCAAAGAAAAAAAGCCGGATCTTGTCATCCTCGATGTGAAAATGCCGCGCCTTGACGGCATCCAGACAGCAAAGATGATCGCCCACGACAATGCGGCGCCAGTGGTCCTCCTGACGGCTTTCGGCGATGAAGACATCATCGAAAAGGCGAAGAAGTCCATGGTCTTCGGCTATGTCATGAAGCCTGTCGATGAGAGAAATCTGTTCCCCGCCATCCAGATCGCAGTGTCTCAGTTTAGGCAGAAGAGCGAGATCGTGGATCGGGTGAAGGATATGGAGCGTGAATTCGCCGCCAGAAAAATCATCGACCGCGCCAAAGGGCTTCTGATGGACTACTACCATATCAGCGAAGAAGATGCTTACCGCCGTATGCAGCAAACCAGTATGAAACGCGGGATCGCCCTCGCTGATGTGGCACAAAAGGTTGTCAAGGAGATCATGGCGCGAAAGAATAAATAGCGATACATTCCAAGCCATCCATACCATTTTATGAGTTTCGAAAGGAGCGATTTTTATGAAGTACACATTTTTCGGACATGCCTGCTTTCGTCTGGACACTGGCAAGGAGAAGCTGCTTTTCGATCCCTTCCTCACGGGAAATGGAGATGCCGCCGTATCTCCGAATCGGGTGAAATGCGACTACATCCTGCTTTCCCATGCGCACAGCGATCATTTCGGTGACTCTGTAGAAATCGCCCGCCGCACAGGCGCCACGGTCGTTGCCATTCCCGAAGTCATCGGTCTTTTCCCGAAGACGGTCTTGAACTTTGCACCGATGAATCTTGGCGGCCGCTGCAAGACAGACTTCGGCACGATCAAAATGGTACAGGCACTGCACAGCTGCGGTGTACCGGGCGGCATCCCCTGCGGATTTATCATTTCCTTCAAAGATGGACCGACCGTCTACTACGCAGGCGATACGGCGCTCTTTGGTGATATGAAGCTCTTCGGCGAGATGTTTGATATCGACTATGCCATCCTTCCGATCGGGGATAACTACACGATGGGGCCGGATGATGCGCTCCTCGCCGCGAAATTCCTGAAAGCAAAGCATGTGATCCCCCTTCACTACAATACCTGGCCCGTCATCGCGCAGGATCCGGCGGCGTTTGCGGAAAAGGGCAGGGAAAAGGGCATAGACGTCATCGTCGTGAAGCCAGGAGAGAGTATCGAACTGTAGTTGCCGGTGAAAATTACCGGCAGAAAAAAGAGGAAGGCGGATTTTATCCCGATGAGATGGGATCGGCCTTCCCCGGTATGAGGAGTATCCATGACAACTAAGGAAGAAAAATTCTGGGGCGCCGTTCGTGCGTCTGAAAAAGACTGGCAGACAGCTTCCGATCTTTTGACAGCCCTGTGGACAAAGAACATGTCGCCGGAGACATACAGCGCGTTTCTCACTGCCTTTCGTCATATGGCAGCCCTTCAAGAGGAGGTGACACTGAAGGTCTCCAAGACATGGAAAGGAAGCCGCCAATCGTATGCGGCGGCTTTTTTTGCAGAAGCCGCGAAGGCTTTCGACGTGCTGAAAGAGATCGGACGCCATGCTCTGCTGCGGACTGACCTGCCTGTACCAGAGGAGATCCTTGCCCTCGTGGAGCTCTCCGGCGGGGCAGCCACGGAATGGCAGAAGATCCTATGCTATATGGAAGATACGGAGGGAAACCGCTTGAAGATGGAAGCGCGCCTGCATCGCATCAATGCCTATCAGGAACGCGGGGATAAAGAGAGCTTTGCGCTTCTTCGTTTCTTGTACAGCGGAGAAGATACCGTCGCTCTCATCTACTGGAAAGATGCCGTTACGGATCTCTCCCGTTTCCTCTCTGCCGTGAATCGGGAAGCAGAGCTTCTGCAGAAGCTCATCGAAGAGGCATAAAGATGGCAGGGACACAGATTCCTTAACAAGCAGTAGCTCGTCCCTGCCACTTGTCCCTTTTGGGGCAGATAGTCCCTTTAATATTTCAAGTTTCGATGCTTTCCACTGGAAATTTCTCAAATATCATGTATAATAGAAGTACATGGAGGAAATGCCATGCAGCAGAGTTGCTCTGCTTGTCTAATTGATGATTATTTCCCTGATTATCAATTCGGCTGCGTCTGAATCATACTCCTCAATGATTCGTTCGCACAGGAAAGCGGCTTACGCCGCTTTTTTTGTTGCCCTTTTATGGTATAATTTGGAAGATATTCAGCAGCCGCTTCCCTTGATCTTTACGATATTTTTTCCTGCAGCGATGCAAAAGGAGATACATATGACCAGACCGGTGCGCAATTACAAATGGAAGGATGGGAAAACGCTATCCCTTAGAGATGTTTCCCTTGTCATGGGCATCCTGAACGTAACGCCCGACTCCTTCTCCGACGGAGGCTTGTGGAATACCAAAGAACATGCGATGTCTCATATGAAAGACATGGTAACAGACGGTGCCGCTATGATCGATGTCGGCGCAGAGTCGACAAGGCCGGGACACACAGAGCTGACGGCAGAGGAAGAGACAGCACGTCTCATGCAGCTTCTTCCTCTGCTGCTAGACGAAAGCAGCGTCCCGATCTCCATCGACTCCTACCACTATGAGACGATGGAAAAAGCCCTGTCTGCCGGAGCGCATATGGTGAATGATGTCTGGGGCTTTCAGTACGATGACGGCAGCATGGCCCGCGTGACGGCAGCCTATGGCGTCCCTGCCATCCTGATGCACAACCACAATGGCACCGTGTACACGGGAGATATCATCTCCTCAATGAAGTCCTTTTTTGACCAGACACTTTCCATCGCACTGGCCGCCGGTGTGAAGGAAGAGAAAATCATCCTTGATCCGGGCATCGGCTTTGGAAAGACCGGCGAGCAGAATATGGAAGTGCTCGCCCGCCTGGATGAACTCACACAGGCATACCCGTATCCATGGCTTCTCGGTGTCAGCCGCAAGCGGTTCATCGGCACGATCCTTGACCTTCCGGCAAAAGAAAGAGACGAGGGGACAGCAGCTGTGAACCTTTGGGGCATCGAAAAGGGCTGCACCCTCTTCCGTGTCCATGATGTGAAGACGACAGCGAGAGCAGTGAAGATGTGGGATGCGCTCAAAAAACAGGCACACCTGTAGCATGGGGGAAGTGACTGTTAGCCGAAGGGATCGTTGTGAGCATCCATCTATAGAAAAGAGAGCGCTTTGGCGCTCTCTTTTAAATTGAGAATGATAATACAGCATAGCTATTGAGAATCAAAAATGGTATAGAAAAGGATGACGACCTTGATTAGGTGCTGGGATTCGATTCGATTTCACCAATTATGCCACGGTTTGCATCGTTGCTGCTCCATTGTACCTGCCATACTCTGCCGGTTAGAGTATCGAGAAGCAGAAAGTTGTAAATATTCTGGGTAGGGTAGAGTTTAAAGCGGCCTTCCTCGGACAATGATTCGTCAATAAAGGCTGTGCTATTTACATTTAACTCCATACGATCGTCATTAGCACTAATTGAGTATTGCAGTTGGGTGATTTGTCCGGTCTTGGTATTCAGCTTCAGAAATGTGTAAATGTTCTGGGTTGGGTATAGCTCATAGAGCCGGGCATCGGAGGCATCCG
>JAIJLI010000265.1 GCA_022722495.1 Dialister sp.
TTCTATATCACGCCGGAGATCCTGCTGCGCACGCACACTTCCCCTGTCCAGGCGAGAACGCTTCGCAAGCATGAGCCCAATTCCCCGATCCGTATGATCGCACCGGGCAAAGTCTTCCGCTGGGATAATGATGCGACCCATTCCCCTGTATTCCATCAGGTCGAAGGGCTCGTCGTCGATAAGGGCATCAAATTCGCTGATCTGAAAGGGACACTGGAAATCTTCCTGAAAGATCTTTTCGGCTCTGATACGAAGATCCGTTTCCGTGCAAGCTACTTCCCATTCACGGAACCGTCTGCGGAAGTCGACATTTCCTTCGCAGCCCGCACGCATGATGAAGGCGGCGATCCGGACTGGCTGGAGATCCTTGGCTGCGGCATGGTTCATCCGATGGTGCTGAAGCTCAATGGATATGACCCGGAAAAGGTCAGTGGCTTCGCTTTCGGTATGGGTATCGAACGTATCGCCATGCTTCTTTACGGGATCGACGATCTCAGAAATTTCTATGAAAATGATGTCAGATTCCTGAAACAGTTCTAATCAGAGGGGGATTACATAGATGAACGTATCTTTAAAATGGCTTGGCACTTTGGTCGATATCAAGGGCCTTGATCCGGAAGAAATGGCGGAAACGCTGACAGTCGACGGCATTCCGGTCGAGCATGTGATTTATCCGGGAAAAGGCATCCAGGGTGTCGTGACCGGCAAGATTCTTTCCATTGAAAAACATCCGGATGCTGATCATCTGGTCGTTTGCCAGCTGGACTGCGCCAAGGGCGCACCGATCCAGATCGTGACAGGCGCGTCCAATGTAGAAGTCGGGCAGATCGTCCCGGTCGCACTTGATGGAGCGCATGTACCGGCTAAATACGATGCGAAGGCTCCGGGGGGACTTGCTCGCGGCGATACGAAGATCAAGGCGGGAAAGCTTCGCGGTGTCGTGTCGAATGGCATGATGTGTTCTCTGGGAGAGCTCGGACTTGATGATAATCTCTTCCCGGCACTCAATAAAGAAGGCATCCTGATCCTTCCGGCGGATACCCCGATCGGCGTTGATTTCCACACCCTTTTTGATCTGGATGATGTGATTTATGAAATGGAACTCACCGCAAACCGTGCTGACTGCTTCAGCATGATCGGTATGGCGCTGGAAGTCGGTGCGATCTTCAAGAGAAAAGTGAACCTGCCGGAGATTTCCGTCAAAGAGACCGGTGAAGCCATCGAGGACCGTGCGGAAGTCCATATCGCAGAGCCTGCCTTCTGCAAACGCTTCTGCGGACGTCTCCTTGAGAACGTGACCATCGGCCGTTCTCCGGAATGGATCGAAAACCGTCTGCGCAGCAATGGGATCCGTCCGATCAATAATGTCGTCGATGCAGCGAACTATGTCATGCTGGAAATCGGTCAGCCGCTTCATACCTATGACTATGACAAGGTGGCCGGTCACTCTCTGACCTGCCGCTTTGCCAAAGAAGGCGAGACCATCAAAACACTGGATGGGCAGGAGAGAGCGCTGAATGTGGCTGACCTTGTTATCGCAGACGGCAGTGATACAGTTGCCTGCATCGCAGGCGTCATGGGCGGCTTTGACTCCGAAGTCACGGAGAAAACCAAGTCGGTCCTTCTGGAAGCTGCCGTATTCGACAGTGCTTCCATCAGAAGAACGTCCCGCCGTCTGGGCCTGCGCTCCGAAGCGTCCGGCCGCTACGAAAAGGGCATCAATCCGGCAAGAAGTGAAATGGCGATCAACCGCATCTGCCAGCTCCTGGTGGAACAGGGGGCTGCCACCACCGCACCGGGCATGCTTGATGAATATCCTGTCAAGGCAGAGCCGCAGGTCATCGAAACGTCCGTGAAAGCCATCAATGACTACATCGGGATCCATATGCCAAAAGAGGAAATGCTTGATATCCTGACCCACCTGTATTTCCATGTCGAAGAACAGGATGGCGCGCTCAAAGTCACTGTCCCGGAATTCCGTCTCGATCTGGAAGGCATGCCAGACCTTGCCGAAGAAGTGGCCCGCGTGTACGGCTACTCGAATATTCCGATCACCACCCCATGGAGCGCCATTACCAAGGGCGCTATGTCCAAGGAGCAGGATGCACTCTTCCGTATGGCAGATGCTCTCATTGCCAATGGTCTTTCGCAGGTCGAAAACTACAGCTTCATGGATAAGAACGATCTCAAGAAGCTGAATTTCCCGGAAGGGGATGCGGTTTACGAAGCCATTCCGATCCTGAACCCGATTTCCGAAGAATACCCGGATATGCGTACCAGCCTTTTCCCGGGCCTCATGCATACGCTTTCTTACAACCTGTCGCAGAAAAACGATCAGGTCGCCATCTTCGAATATGGCCATGTGTATCATCCGAAAGCCCTGCCGCTGACCGAGCTCCCGAATGAATACGACCTCGTTTCCGGACTTCTCTGCGGGTGCCCGGAAGAAGCCGGCTACCCGAACAGTACGAGGACCTACGACTTCTTTGATGTGAAAGCCATCATGGAAAATCTGCTTTCTGCTATCGGTGTCCGCGGCTATGATATAGAGCGTTCCAGCTATCCGGTATTCCATCCGGGGATTTCCGCCGACTTTGTCAAAGATGGGAAAATCATTGCTTCCTTCGGCGAACTGCATCCGGCGGTCCTTGACCAGTGGGGCATCAAGAAGGATGTCTATGGCTTCCTGATCCATGTACCGGAGCTCCTTCCCTATATCGATGCCACCATTGACTACAAGAAGATCCCGAAGTTCCCGGCTTCCGAACGAGACCTCTCTATGCTTGTTCCTGCGAAATACACAAACAAAGAAGTCGAAGCCATCATCGAGAAGGCAGCAGGCAGACATCTGGAAACGCTCCGCCTCTTCGATCTCTATCAGGGCGAGCAGGTGCAGGAAGGCTATAAGAGCATGGCCTACAACCTGTACTTCCGCGCGGATGACCGCACACTGACCGATAAAGAAGTCGATCAGTGGATCGAAAAAATCGTCAAGAAGCTTGGCGAAGCGGATATCACCCTGCGCGCTTGATAGAAAGCAGTGCAACAAAAAAGCTGAACCCGTGGGTTCAGCTTTTTTGTTGCTTTTTAACTAGGGATGAGAGGGCGTGCTAACGGGTAGTAAAAAGGCGCTCGCTTTCATGGGAAATGCCTTCTCGTGAAATCGAGCTGCCAATCAACGCTTCCATGATCCCTCATGAGCTTACTCCGGCCCAAGAGTGTCTCTTTTCTCGTTTCTATGCACCATGAAATTGGCGACCTTCTTACCGGCCTGGGTCATGTGATGTCCTGTGTTTTTGAATTTGTGCATCGCTGTCGAGCGGGAGCGGATATTCGGCTTCATGTCTGGATCAATATTCCCTCTCTTGACTGAGGTGGCACGGATCTTCTCCGGCTCCAAAGCACTGCGAAGGACGGCCATCGCACGGGCGGGCAGGATGTCGCAGTCAAAGCTGTAGATGTCTACAGCGGCATAGCCGAGCTGCGGATATGCGTGGATGCAAACATGGGCTTTCTTTCCATAAGCAGCGAGTGTGATCTCTTCCTCGTCCTCATGGAAGAAGGTATCTTCGACTTCGATACCCAGATTCTTGGCCGCCTGATTCATGACAGAGATCAGCTCCTTGGAAGAAGTGATCTCTTCCTGCACACAGCCATAGCAGTCGACCAGCAGATGTTTTCCGATAAAATTATCCATAGTATTCACCTTTTGTGAGGGATTGACAGATGCAGAGACGGATCCGCATCTAGGGAAACGCTGATTCAATCGCAGAGCCGGATTTCATATGGATTTTTATACATAGCTTCGTCATCATCTTCCTTAAATAGCTCGCTATTCGCGTCAGATGATTCCTTGCTCTGTA
>JAIJLI010000266.1 GCA_022722495.1 Dialister sp.
GGACTGGATGCCCGCACGGATCGTTTCCGCAATGTATGCCCCCGCATTGATGGAAAGCGCAAGTGCGGCCGAAAGGACACCGTCCGGCTTCTTCATAAAAAGAGGTACGATGCCGAAGTAGGTGATCAGCAGCTGCAGGAGGAGCGGCGTCCCGCGTATGCTTTCGATGAAGAGCAGCGCGGGGAAAGACAGGTATTTCTTTTTCGAAGTACGCAGGAGTGCCAGCACGAGCCCCAGCAGAAATCCACAGAGGATCGCGATCACGGAGAGCTTGATGGTGAGCCATGTGCCGGATAAGAAAAACGGCGCATATTCCTGAATGATGGAAAATTTGAAATCAGACATGATTAGCCTCAGAATCATAAAATGATGCGTTCCGGGTCAGCGGTTCCCCAGTTTTTCCAGCGTCCCCTCATCGACTTTCGTCTTGAACCACTTTTCATAGATCTTTCCATAGGTGCCGTCAGCGATCATGTCCTTGAGCGCCTTGTCGATCTTGCTCTTGAGCTCTGCGCCCGTATCTTTCGGATACAGGATGCCGAAGAGCTCAGGCGTGAAAGCTTCGTCATCATAGACGATCGAAAGATGCGCCTCGGGGTACTGCGCCTGGATGGACTTCACGGACGTCTCATCACCGACCAGTGCATCAACCTGCCCGCCGATCAGCATCTGGATGGACATCGGCGTCTTCTTGATGGAGGGATGATTCTTTCCGAGAAGCTTTTCCAGTGCCTCCTGCCCCGTCGAGCCATTCTGCACTGCGATCTCTTTGCCGTCCATCAGATCCTTCGCACTGTGGATATCCACACCTTCCCGCACCAGGATCGCCTGCCGGGAGAGGAAATACGGCGCCGAAAAGAGATAGGATGCTTCTCTATCCTTCGTGATGGTGACACCGGAAATCGCCATGTCCGCCTGATGTGAGCGGATCTGCTCGAAGAGAGCTTCCCAACCCGCATCGGTGAGATCCATCGTAAGCCCTGCGCGCTTCACCGCTTCTCGTGCGAGGTCCACGTCAAATCCGACGATCTTGCCATTCTCCATGTACTCGAAGGGATTCCAGTTCGCATGAGTCACGACATGGATCTCATTTTTCGTCTGTTTCGGCGCGTCTCCTCCGCAGCCCATCATGAGAAAACAGCCTGCCGCGAGAAGCGTTGCCCCTGTGATGATGATTTTTTTCATTGTTCTTCTCCTACTTGTTTCATGGGATACCATGAAAGAATTTTACGCCTACCAAAAAGGTTTTGTTCAGCATACCTCTTGGATATTCCCATTATACGACTGCGAGCATTCCAACACAAGTTGTTTCGTATTTATTTTATAAAACTCTAAGTAAATACTGATTCAATCGTTATCAGATGTCATCCGTGTTTCCCTTAGTCTCCAACAAAAAGCCGCAGCTTTCGCTGCGGCTATCCCCCTGATCGTACCTAAGGGATGTAGGCCCGGGTCGCATGGCCTAAGATGCATAAATGCAGATCCGTCAGAAGAGACCGACCGATCGGAAGCACCCTTCTGTTTTCTGTAAATATATCGACCTCGGCTTCTTTGATGTCCTGCACCAGAGAAGCGAGTTTTTCTTCAGCACGTTCCCAGAAAGCAAGCAGCTCCTTCGCCTGCTTTACATTAGAAGCCACTACGGCATGGACGGCAGCAGGATGCGTGATCTCCCTGTGCATAAAGAAAGCAAAGGAAGGCAGGGCCTCTCCATCCATGACGCGCTCCACATAGACGAGGCGCAGGATCATCAGCATGGCCGAGCAGCCGACGCCGAAGACCAGCCCGAGCCAGTAGGAGTCTGCCCCGAGACCAACCACATGGTCAAGGAAAAGGCTCATCGGGAAGCAGCCGCCCCAGTACGCAATGACCATCAGAATAAAGGAGACACGCGTATCCTTGAGACCGCGGAGGATCCCCTGGATCGGAGTGGAGATCGCATCAAAGAGCTGCCAGCCTGCACTATAGATCAGGAACTGTCCGGCAATGGAGGCGACGATCGCATCGCTCGTATAAATATTTCCGATGGAAGAGCGGAAAAGCACCGTCATCGCTGCCGTCATCGCTGCGCCGGAGAGAGCCACGACAAAGCCGGCCTTCTTGTAGCGGCGAGCGAGCGGGATGTCATGCGCACCGACAGCTGTCGCGATGAGGATGGTGAGTGCCATCGAGCAGGAGACGGGCAGCATGTAGACGAGAGAAGCGAAGTTATCCGCGATCTGGTAGGCAGCCAGCGTGTCCGTGCCATAACGGGCAAGAAATACGATGATCAGACTGAAAAGGCTCATTTCCATAAAAATAGAAAGTCCGCTCGGCACACCAACGATCAGGTACTCCTTGACGTCAGAACGCTTCACGAGGATCGAATGGAAGATCTCATGCCCCTTGAGCGCAGAGGACTTCAGTACGACGATAAGGAAAAGAGCCAAAAGAAAACCATAGGTCAGCATCGTCGCAAGACCGGCACCGATCCCGCCCAGACGCGGCAGACCAAAATGCCCATAGATGAAAAGATAGTTGAATACAGCATTGACCGGCGGCGCCATCAGGAAGAGCTTCATGGAAGTCGACGTCGAGCCTGCCGTATCCGTCAGACAGCGAAGGGGGACGATCATGGAAATGAAGAAGACCACGCCCACCATCGCCATGAGATAGTAGCGCGCCACATATGCCACTTCCGCTTCCAGCGTGAGCGACGTCAGCAGGTCATCGATGAAAAGTACATAGGCTGCCCCGAACAGGAAGGAGATCACAAGCCCGATCAGAAGTCCGCCGCGGACCACATAAGGAAGCCCTTCCGGCTTCTTTTCACCAAGAAGCGTCGCCATGAGCGGCGTTCCCGCCATGAGCAGTCCCACGATGGAAGCCAGAAGCGGATAGAAAAGTCCCGCGCCCACCGATACACCTGCGAGGTCATCGCTTCCGGCATGCCCCGCCATGGTCGTATTGATAAAAGTGATGCCCGCTGTCGAGATCTGCGCGACCAGGATCGGCAACATCACGGATAATAATTTCTTTATATCTTCGATTAAGGAGTACATCAAAGCTCACTCTCCAGAGATTTCATCAAAAAAGACGCCCTGCGGCGTCTCTTTTCACTGTCAGAAAAGGATCCTCTGGCACATTCAAAAGCCAAAGGCAGGCACGAAGTCCGTGCCCCACCGCCGCATGAAATAGAAAGAAGCGGCCCCATGAGGCAACGCTTCCAGTACGGCTGCTGCTTTTCCGATCCTTTTTTACTCTTTCAAGCCAAGCAAAAAGCAGGTACGAAAAAAGATCAGAGAGCAGCAGATGCTCTCCATCCCCCCGCGCCAATGAAACCTCTGAAGAAAGAGGTGAAACGAGACAGGATCCGTTTGAAATTGGCATTGACACGGCACGGCACCAGAAGGTTCGCACCTTCTACATAGAAATAGGCCATGTAAAAGAGCAGGTACATGCTGCTGTACATCGTGAGATCCATCAGTTCATCGATCCCCATCATCGTTCTCGCCTCCTTTTATTTTTCGACTTTAAAAAGCCCATCGGAAATGGACTTTTCAAAACTCTTGTGAGAAAAAGCAAAGTTTCCAAAATGCAAGCCTGCATTTGTATATTTTATGCTTTTTGTTTATGGTATTTTCGATACCTCTGTATAAATTATATCATTAGCTGAAAGAAAAAGCAAATATGGGGTAACCGGCGTCAAGTCCGGCATGCTTTGGTGCCGATTTTATCGATGAAGACAGCTGCATCACCTATGCTTCCTTCTTCCTCAGAGGGTGTGAAAGCAGGGAGGCGGGATACTGAATGACCGAGGCCGAAGCGGAGACTGCATGTCACCTGCCGCCTATTTCTTTTCCAATAAAAAACACAAA
>JAIJLI010000267.1 GCA_022722495.1 Dialister sp.
GGACTTCCTGTCACCCAGCGGATGGAGATCCCTTCATGATTTTTGAAATCATTGATGAGGATCGCCGCCCCTGTCATCGCCTTCGCGAGGATTCTTGCAGACGCCGGGGGCAGATGATGGATCGCTTCCGCTTCGAGGGATACATTCGATGTATCCGCGACAGTCAGACGGATGCCGTCCGCACTCAGATAATGCTGTATCGTATTCGTATTCATAGTCAAAACCTCTGGTACACATGAAATTTTCGCCGGAGAGAATGGCTCTTCCAGCAGCACAAATCGCATATATTATAGCATAATAGAACGGGGAATGGTGAGGTTTATAGGGACGGCGCCCTGTTTTTCCCTCCCCTGTCAAACGCTATCAGCCGCTTTTCTGCTGTCTTTGCATAAACGCTGAAATCCCATATATTCTCTGCATTTTCTCATGTTTTTGGTTGACTGAACTATGAATTTATGGTATTGTTGAACCATGCTCAATACGAGCAGTGTAAGTCATTTTTTTAGGAGGAATTTCCATGAAAGGTACAGTTAAGTGGTTCAGTGCAGAAAAAGGCTACGGCTTTATTGAAAGAGAAGAAGGCGGCGACGTTTTCGTTCATTTCTCTGCTATTCAGGCTGATGGCTTCAAAACACTGAATGAAGGCCAGAAGGTCGATTTCGAAATTATTGATGGTGCAAGAGGACCTCAGGCTGCTAACGTTAAAGTTGAAGGCTGATCACTGAACTGACTGCTATATAGCGTAAGTTTGTAACCAAAGATAAAAAGAGAGCCGTGAATCATTGGATTCGCGGCTCTCTTTTTTATGCGTGCTTGGCAGCCCTCTATGCTTTCTTTCCGGAGATATTCTCTCTCATCTCGGTATCGGCTGCAATATTTTTCATTTGATAGTAATCCATGACACCCAGATTTCCCTTCTGGAGGGCTTCTGCCATAGCCCTTGGCACTTCGGCCTGGGCTTCGACGACCTTCGCCTGCATTTCCTGGGTATAGGCGCGCATTTCCTGTTCCTTGGCGACAGCCATGGCACGGCGTTCTTCAGCTCTTGCCTGTGCGATCTGCTTATCTGCTTCTGCCTGATCGGTCTGGAGCTGGGCGCCGATATTTCTGCCTACATCGACATCGGCGATATCGATGGAGAGGATCTCAAAAGCTGTCCCCGAGTCGAGACCTTTGCCGAGGACCGTACGGGAAATGTGATCCGGATTCTCCAGTACGTCGGTGTGCTTTTCGGAGGAGCCGACGGTCGTGACGATGCCTTCACCGACACGGGCGATGATGGTCGCTTCCCCTGCCCCGCCGACGAGGCGATCGATATTCGCACGGACGGTGACACGTGCGCGGACCTTGAGCTCGATGCCGTTTTTCGCGACCGCAGAAATGGTCGGGGTCTCGATGACCTTCGGATTGACGCTCATCTGGACGGCTTCGAGGACATTGCGTCCTGCCAAGTCAATGGCGGCTGCCTGCTCGAAGGAGAGATCGATCTGTGCGCGATGCGCGGCAATCAGGGCATCGACGACGTTATCCACATTGCCGCCCGCCAGGTAGTGCGCTTCGAGCTGGTTCACGCTGAGGAGAAGTCCAGCCTTCGTGCCTTTGATGAGCGGCAGCACGATCATCTGCGGAGAGACGCGGCGGATCCGCATCCCCACCAAATTGAAGAGGGAGATATTCACATCCGCGGCGAGTGCGGAGATCCAGAGTCCGATCGGCACGAAGTGCAGCAGGACGGACAGAGCTGCGATGGTGATGAAAAAGATGATCACCGGAAAGAGTAAAAGTTCCATACATGCCTCCAATTTATAATCAGGAATCAATAAGAGTCCGCTTGGTGAGCCTCTCCGCTTGCGGCTTCGGGAAGGGTATGCCGGAGCCATGGGTCAAAAGGTCTTGCAATCCTCTCTCTGTGAGAGGATCGGTGCTCCTGTCTGATCGGATGCTCTAGCGGGCATCCGCTTTCTTCACGACAAGATAGCTACCTTCTGCCTTGATGACGATGACCTTCTCCCCCTTCTCTATGAAGTCACCACGGGAGAAGGCGTCTAGGATATGGCCTTCGATGTCAACCTTGCCGGACGGACGAAGGACAGAGTCCGATATCCCCTCTTTCCCGGCATAGGCTGACAGATCAGCGGCGGAAGACTTGAAGCCCTTCTGACCGGTGAGGGAATCACGCAATGTGACTTTCTGCCACAGCCGGCTTTGTGAAAGGTGATCGACCAAGAAACAGAAACCGATCCCGGCGAGAAGTACGCCCCCCGACAGGATATAGAGGGCCGTCATATCTCCGCCGAAGGTGAAGAAAAGGCCGGATAGAAGGAGGACGAGACCTATGACAGCCGCTACGCCTGTCATGAGCGCCAGGATGTCCAGAATGACCAGCGCCAGCCCGCCGAAGTATAAGACAGCTTCGAGCATCTGATCGCCTTCTGACCAATTCGCTCCGATGAGAAGACAGCCTGCGATCGCTGCGGCCAGCGCCCCGCCCGAGAATCCGGCGGTCTTGATCTCTGCAAGCAGCGAGATGAGGATGACGGCGGATAAGAGGCCTTCTACGATCGGGTGCCTAAAAACGTCTGCCATAGGCATGGCATCGGCTGCCAGCACCTGCATGGGAAAGAACAGCAGGGGAAACAGGAATTTCTTCATTTTTGATGGGATGCCTCCTTTCGTGCCATGATTTCCTATTTATTATACACTATGCAGATAAAATTTTTCCTGTATTTTTTTCTGCCATTCCCTGCCATTGCAGATGCACAAAAAAGACCCCCGAAGGCAGGCTTCGGGGGTCTTTTCTGTCGGAAGATCAGTCGACCGGTTTTGCGAAGAGGTCTTTTTCTTTCTCTTTCTTGAGAGCGGTCTTGATGTGCAGTTCTTTCAGCTGCTTATCAGCGACTACGGACGGTGCCTGGGTGAGCGGATCGATCGCACTCTGGGTCTTCGGGAAGGCGATGACATCGCGGATGGAGTCGAGGTGGAGCATCAGCATGACGAGACGGTCAAGGCCGAGGGCGATGCCTGCATGCGGCGGAGCGCCGTACTTGAATGCATCAAGCAGGAAGCCGAATTTCTGCTCTGCTTCTTCCTGAGAGATACCGATGGCTTCGAATACTTTTTCCTGCAGATCCTGCTGGTAGATACGAAGGGAGCCGCCGCCGGCTTCGACACCGTTCAGGACCATATCATAGGCTTTCGCATAGACCTTGGACGGATCGGTGAGGAGGTACTGTACATCTTCATCTCTTGGTGCGGTGAATGGATGATGTTCAGCGACGTAGCGTTTTTCTTCTTCGCTGTATTCGAACATCGGGAAGTCGGTGACCCAGCGGAAGCAGAATTCATTCGGGTCGATGAGGCCCATGCGGCGAGCCATTTCGAGACGGAGTTCGCCCAGAGCCTGTGCGACGACCTTCGGCTTGTCCGCAATGATGAGGACGAGGTCGCCTTTTTCCGCTTCGCAGACTTTGCCGATCTCACGGATCTTGTCTTCGCCGAGGAATTTGGTGATCTGGCACTTCAGGCTGCCGTCTTCATTGAAGCCGATCCAAGCCAGACCTTTGGCACCATAGTGTCCGACGTATTCGACGAGGCCGTCGAGTTCACGACGCGGAATGCCGGCATCGCCTTTGACGGTGATGGCTTTCACGCAGCCGCCATTGTCAAGGACGGAGCGGAATACTTTGAATCCGGTGTCACGGAGCAGGTCGGATACATCATAGAAATGCATATCGAAGCGAAGGTCCGGTTTGTCGGAACCATAGAGAGCCATGGCGTCATCCCATTTGATCCTCTTGAACGGGATCTGGATATCGACATTGAGGACTTTCTTGAAG
>JAIJLI010000268.1 GCA_022722495.1 Dialister sp.
CCCTCGTAGGCGATCGTGAGGAAGAGAAAATACATGAGCGCCCCCACATGGAAAGGCGTACACCTTCTCATGATGAGATCACAGCTCATGCGGCCATCATGGGCCAGCGCCTCCTCATCCGAGCGCTGTGCCGCAGAAAGCATATAGGAAAGCGGGACCGGGCCGCGCTCTTCCCCCTCATCACAGAGGATATCCGCGTCTTCCCTCGATTCCCTGACCGAGATGAACTGCACGAGCTTATTCCGTTTCCCCTCCTGATGCTCCTGCGTCAACGAATGCATATCCGTCGTCCCCACCGCCGCGACAGGGATACGGCCATAGTGGATCTCTTCCCCGGAGACCGTGAGCGCCTTGCCCAAAGACTCACCCAGAAGCTGTGCATACCACCAGCCGAGCGAGCGGAGACTGTCCCCATACGGCATGATGATCTCCGCATCGACACCATGATTCTTCCGCGCCAGATACTTACGGACCGCCAGCTGCAGCGCCGGATTCTCCGAAAGCGAAAGACTGCGGCAAGCCTCTTCCGTCATCCTCGCCCCCGCCAGGAAATCCCGGATATCGATCCCCGAAAGCATCGCAAAGACCAGCCCCACCTGAGAGAAAACGCTGAAACGTCCGCCGATGCCATCCGGCACCGTGAAGCACGGCCAGCCATTCTTCTCCGCCAGAGGACGCAGTGCCCCCTTCTCCTTGTCCGTCACCGCGATGACGCTCACCTCGCAGAACTTCCCCAGCATCTCACGCAGCGCCCGCTCTGCCATGACCGGCTCCAAAGTCGTCCCGGACTTCGAATTCACGACCAGCAACACCTTGTGCTTCCACCACGCTGTCTGCGAGCTCCGCCGGATACGCTCCACCAGCGAGAGAAGACTCACCGGATCCAGATTCTGCCCCGCAAAATACAGCTGCGGATATCCGTGGCGCTCCTCCTTCGTCATCAGATTCCAGTACTGTCCGCAGAACAGATCAAAAAGCACCTGATTTCCAAGATACGAGCCCCCGATACCGATCGACACCACGATATCCTGCTCCTTCGCCAGCTTCGAGAGCGCAAGCAGCCTCTCCCTCTCCTCTTTGGAGATCAAAACCTCTTCCTCCAGGAGATACGGCAGATGCGGGAAAAGCACGAGACTGCCGTCCGGCCCCTTCCCGCTCTTCCGAAGCCGCTCCACAGAAAGCGCCGCCTCACGGATGCGCTCCTTGCAGGCATCGATCTCCTCCTCCGTGATCCCCCAGCCCTCGCCGGAAAAATGCGTCATATCGATGGTCAATTCATCCTGAAAATGCATGCATACACCCCTGTTTCACCGGGCAGCCATAGCTGCTGTCATTTATCGACAATTATTATATCATGTTTTTGTCCTGCACGGGAGTATGTTACGCCAAAAGGCGAATTAAAGAGACGCTGATTAAAAGAAAGGAATTTGTGATCCGCGTGATAAATTCGCGTCTTCCTCAAAAGAACCACCAAGGCATAAGCAAAAGACCTATTTCCTATCTCATACTTCTGCAAATAAAAAACACCCTCTGGTGAGATAAGAGACTCATCAGAGGGTGTTTTACTGCAGGGCGTTATAAAATCAGAAAGCGTAAGAGGCCTGCAGCGTCCAAGTAGAGCTGTCTACGCTGCTGCCGGTCTGGTAGGCATAGCTTACGCCAAATGTACAGGCTCCTTTGGAGGCAGTGACTCCCACTTTGCCAAGGAAGCTGCTTGCATCAGCCACGTCATAGGAGAAGACATCTGATGCCGTGCCGAAGGATACGGTCTGATCGGCATTTCTATCGCCCGTGGTCCAAATGTAGCTAAGGCCTGCATACGGTTTGACATCCCAGCTGCCGCGGTTCAGATGGAGGGAATAATTTACACCAATCGGCAGGAGAAAGAGGTTCTGGTTCTCTTTGTCATAGGAAAGACCCGCACTGGAGGTGTAGCTGTCTGTGGTGAGCCGAAGATAGCGAAGGCCTGCATAGGGCGTCAGGATGCCCTCTCCAAGATCATAGTCCTTCATGGCTTTCACGCCAAGAGTCCATACTTCAGTATCCGGTTTTGCGGTGATGACTTTATCTGCATTGTACTGGGTGATGTCATGGCTGCCGCCCACATAGGAGAGATCCGCTGCCAGACGATAGCCCCCGAGGTCTTTCAGACCGTATAAAGATGCTCCCAGATAGGTCGCATCATTCTTGGTATAAGCGACCCCATCAGAGCTGCTGCTATTCCCATCCGCATAGGCGATGGCTACGCCTGCAGTGGTATTGACTTTCCGATAGAGATCCATGCCGACTACAGTGCCATTGTACTGGGTATCCAGAGAGAGACCGCCGCCCTCAAATCCAAGACCGTCGATGTTTTCTTTGCTATGGAAACCTTTGGCCCACAGATCCTTTTCCGGTGTCTTTTCACGGTCCGTGAGAGCATCCGTGAAAAGACCCGTCACGGCATAGGTGCTGTGCTCGATGCCACCTGCCTGTCCGATGCCAATGGCATCATTATAGGAGGTTTTCCCATTTCTAAGGAAAGCAGACATTATTTTATCATTCTTGCCTGTCGCGGCAATGGCGACAGCTGGTGCGATATAGCCGGCGATGCCCTGCTGATTGGCCTCGGTGATACCGGCCTTGACTCTCCCCGCATCATCCAAATACTGGAATGGATTGTCAAAGCTGGTATTTTTTGCCTGCCAAAAATCGATCGTGCTTGTGCCTTCCTTTTGATATAAAGCAGCCCCCGTATCAGCCCCTTTGACGACCAGCTTGGCATTTCCTTCTGCGGTAAATTTCCCAGTGCCTCCGACGGAAACCAGAGCATTCGTCCCTAGAGAATCGGCATCGATGACCGTGGTTGTCTTATCTGCCACCGTAACCGTGCCGCCATCTGCTACGTTGATTCGACCGCTAAGCTGAATAGTAGTATCATTCGTACCATTCCCTATGGTCAGCCTAGAGCCATGCCCCACATTAGCAGCCAGCTCTTTTCCTGAGATATGAACCACGCCTTGATTCTTATTCGTGCCTACGTTCACGCTAGCATTGCGCCCCAATAGGAGCGCGGTTCCATTCCGGCTCACCACATTGACATTGGCTCCGGACACATCGATACCAGATGCCGCCTGGGTATTATGATTATTTTTCACGGTAGCTTGAATGGCATTGCCATAGGAGAGGATGGATACATCTCCCTCCTTTGACGTGATAGCAATCTTTGCCTGATTGGCATCATGGTCGCCAATCGTCAAGATACTGGAAACTCCGAACCCGTGATCGCTCATCAGTGTGACGCCTTTCTTCCCAGCGATCGTAAGGTCCACATCACCACCACCCACCAATGGGTCTGGTCCTCCCCAACTGCTTGCTAATACATTGACAACAGCCTGCCCTGGTTCAAATCCAGTCACGTGGAGAGCAATGGTTCCGTCTGCGGTGATTTGTGATACCGCTTTACCATTGTCTCCCGGCGTCTTCTGATATGACTGGGCACCGACAAGCCCACGATAATTGCTGGTCAGATCGATATTCTGATTCGCATGAACAGTCAGTATCCCCTGATAGACAGTACCACCACTTTCCACACTCTGGTTCATGAGAAAAGCGGATCCCCGTACGTTCCCATAGATATTGTCCGCCGTGACATCTATGGTCCCGCCATAGGCATGAAGCCCCTGATCGGCTTTCAATACTTTGTCTTCGCTTCCAAAATTCAAATTTTTGATGTTCATGGTTACAGAAGCGCCTTCAAAAGCTTTAAGCGCAGCATCTACAGACTGCTTTTTTGTAGTGGAATCCAGCTCTTCCTTGAAATTTAAAGAGTCCAGGTTTTGAATTTTCAAG
>JAIJLI010000269.1 GCA_022722495.1 Dialister sp.
AAAAGGAAGCCAACCCCGCCTCGCTGCGCTCGGCAGCCCCTTCCAAGGGAAGGAGGTGCCCCGAAGGGGCGGAGGTTGGATGGGGCGCTGGCGGTATGAAAGATAGATGAGAAAAGTGGAGAAGTGCGCGGCACACGGGGGAAGCGTGAGTCTGATGCCCTCAGTCTCTTAGTCACTCAATCACTCGAAACTCCTGATCCCTAGCTGCCAGTCACTAGTCAGTTATCCCTATGAGTCCGATTCCACTGCTTTTCGGAGCGCCATGAGGTTTTCTTCCGGTGCGGATGGATTGACGACGCAGCCGGGACCCAGGATGAGGCCTTTGCCATCCACCTGTGCGATGGCGTCCTTGACGTGTGCTGTGATCTCTGCCGGCGTCCCGTCGAGGATGATATCGTCATACTTGAGGACACCGTCTACGAAGTATGGTGCGGACTTGATGCCGGCTAAAAGGCATTTATCTGTGAGGGCACGGGCTTCTGCCAGAGATGGGAAGGTATGGCGGTCATGCCAGTTGATACAGTTGATGGGATAGTCTGCGATTTCCTGAAAATAAATGTCTTCCCCATGGATGTGAGCGACATTGAACCAGGTTTTCTTGGTGTAGGAGCGGATGACCTGCAGGTCGTAGAAGGCGCCGAATTCTTGGAATTCAGTGGGGGTAAGCATCGTGCGTACGGCATTCTGCGTCGCAAAGAAGAAGCCGTCGACGCCGGCATCCATGTTGTAGCTGACGAAGTCAAGCGTGGTCGCCGTGATGGCGGCGAGGGCATGGTGGACGGCTTTCGGGACAGTCTTGATGTCTTCCAGAAGGCGATCGCCTGCCATTTTCTTCAGGGTGGAGAATGGCGAGAAGATGGTCTGGATGATCGGCGTGCCTGCTTTTCTGCGCTTGACGAGCTCGCGGGCGAATTCGATCTGTTTGCCGTAGGTACCCTGAAGGGCAGGGATAGCACGGACAGCATCGTAGTCTGCTTCGCTCTGAATGGCGAATTTTTTTACGATCGGTTCTTTGTGTGCGTCGCAGTAGATGGTGATCTGGTTTCCAAAGTCCTGCGTGCTGTACAGCCCGAAGGGCATCATTTTGATATAGTCGAAGTCATATTTTTCTGTGAGATCGACTTCTGCCTCGGCGAGAGAGATCGGATCCTGGTCGAATGCGGAGAGGTGCATCCAGGCAGCGACCGGTACGCGGTCGACTTCTTTGCCGGCAAGGGCGGCTCTGACTCGTTCTTCTCTATTCATAAAGGGGCTCCTTTCTGTATAAGAAATCATGGGATTAGCCATATTATAGCATAGGTGGAAAGGTCGCGTGATATAATGAGGGAAAAGAGGAATGGCTGCGGGTTCAGGGTTATCCTTTGGGGCGCGCCGTTCCTTTGATTACATTTGAAAACCTCGCTTGAATGAGAAATTAGAAATTGAGAAATGCGAAATGATGGTGCGGCGCATAAGAATATAGAAGCACCGCAGAGTATAAATAGTGGCGATGCCATGAGCTGACATTCCAGTCACTAGTCACCAGTCACTGGTGACTTGAGACTTCTAATCCCTAATCCCTAGACACTCATTCCTAATTTGAGCAAAACTTTCTTTCTTGATGCATGGGGAGATGCTCCGCGGAGCGAACACGTTTACAATCTAGGAGCTTTTTATGAAACTGTTTCGTACACGTTTTTCTTACCTATATATATGCTTTTCTTTCTTCTTGGCGGCTGCGCTCTGGTACACGGTGAAGATAGACTGTCTGGATCGGGCAGGAGAGCTCAAAGTGGCAGGGGGCGCGCTTCTGGACTTTTGGGACGTGCCGATCCTTCTTCTTGGGACGGCGTTCTTTTCTCTTTTACTACCCAAACTGGTCGATCGGCTTTCCGGCTTTTCTTGTTCGAGGAGAACGGCAGCAGATCGGACATGGGTTCTTCCTGCATTCCTTCTGATGGTGCTTTGGCAGCTGCCCTTTCTTCTCTCGTTTTATCCAGCGCCGGGAATGAATGACACGGTCTTCATGATGGAGAATCCGCTCTATGCAAGTGTCCAGTTTCCCTGGCTGTATTCAGTCATATACGGTTATGGGGCGAGCTGGGGGAAGGAGGTGCTGGGGAGCCGGGAGCCGGTCATCTTCTTCTTTTCTCTGTTGCAGCTTCTTTTGATCTCTTATGGGCTTACCACCTTTGCCTTCTGGGTGAAGGAACGAGTGCATGATCTTGCCGGATGGGGGCTGTACGGGTACTTTCTCTTTTTTCCGATGGTGGGAAATTATAGTATCGCGGCAGTGCGGGATGGCCTTTTCTCTCTGGGGCTGCTCTTTTTCGTATGGCTCTTCCTTCGGCGCGCGGAAGGGGAGCCCTGGGGGAGGGCGTCTCTTTGGATCCTTGCTGCGGCGCTTCTTGCGATGCTGCTTCGCAGCAATGGCCTCCTTGTCGCGCTGTCGGTATCCCTTGCTCTCTTTTTTCTGGAGAAGAGGAAGGAGATCCTCCTCTTTTTTGTGATTTTTGCGTTGATCTCCATTGTCCCCGCTCAGGTCATCCAGCGCACCCATCACTGGGAGCCGCTCTTTCAGGAGTCTATGGCAATCCCGCTCCAGCAGCTGGGGCGGACGATGGTGCTTGGCGGTGAGCGAAGCGAGGAAACGAAAACGCTGATGGAAAGCCTTCTCACCGAAGAGAAGTGGAAGAAAGAATACTCACCCTATACCGTGGACTTTGTAAAGTGGCATGACCATTTCCATAGAAACTGGCTGAATGGGCAGAAAAAAGAATTCCTGTCGGCATGGGTGGATACCGGTTTTAGAAATCCGCGGATTTATGTCGAAGGCTGGCTGACGGAGACATATGCCCTGTGGAATCTGGATCCCTTCGAGCATGACGTGCAGTCGCGCTTCGGCTGGGCGCTTTCGGATGAGAATACAAAGGATATGAAACCGACGGATAACGACCGCATGGCGACGGGGGATTTCCCGATGCCGCTTTGGCTCAAGGCGGGACTTGCGAATGTCTCGTATGAGGGAAGCCATTTCATCGGGACGGGGCTTTCGCTCTGGATCGCGCTCTTTTTGGGGCTCATCTGGATCAGACAGGGGAAAAGGGAATATCTCTGGGCGCTTTTGCCGCTTCTAGTGAATACAGCCACTCTCCTCCTCTCCACGCCGGCCTCCTCTGTTTTCCGCTATTCCTTCGCCTATGTCCTCTGCCTGCCCGTGCTGGGAATCCTCACGGTGGTGGGACGTAGTGAAAGTGAAGGGTGACAAGGGAGATGGGTTCAAGAGGTTCAATGCGCCGCACTATCCCCTTAGAACCCTTTAAGTTAGAAAGCAGAAAAAGCAATCTATCCTTTATGCGAATCCTCATAGGTTAAGCGGGTTCTGAAGGTTCAAAAGGTTCACAGGTTTCTCATCTTTTACGAATAACGTATATTCTAAAACTTCGCAGCGCTTCCAGATGATGATGCACCGTACCACCCTTAGAACCCTGAACCCTGAACCCTGAACCTTGAACCTTGAATCCCTTGAACCCTTAAAACCCATTATACCTGCTGACCCTAGTCCCCAGTCACTATTTCCCAAAGGAGTCCTCTCTATGAATGAATCACAAAAAGCTGCTATCCACTCCGAAGGTCCCACGCTTTTGATTGCGGGACCAGGGACAGGAAAGACTTATACCATCATTCAGCGCGTGCTTTACCTTATCCGCGAGAAGAGGGTGAAGCCGGAAGAGATCATGCTGGTCACGTACACGCAGAAGGCATCAAAGGAGCTGACGACGCGCCTCACGGATGTGCTGTCGAAGGCGGGCATCGAGGTGAATCTGCATG